>CALKXC010000001.1 GCA_938004025.1 uncultured Leucothrix sp.
AGATTGATAGCAAGTTGGAATTTCATATGATGTTCCTCCAGAACCTATTGGCTCTTCAATTGGTTTGTTACGTTTAGCTAACTCGCTAAATTACAGCTTGTCTCCCATCTGACGGTAAGCCCCATCAAAGTAGAGTAGTGGGTCAGGCTTGCCTGCTTTTACCGACGTTACTCGACCGATAAAGATTTGATGTGTGCCAGAGCGAACCGTGTCTTTAATCACACAGTTAAATGCAGTGCTACCTGTAAGTATGGGATTTGTTGCCTCTTCCAATGTTTCGTTTGAGCTTTCTTCTAAGGCTATGCCTTCAAAGCGATCTGTCACTTCATTGTCATGACGACCGGCAAAGCGGTTTGATGCATGCTCGTTACTAGTAGGAAGCACATTGACACAAAAACTACCATTCTCAGCAACCGTTTCAGCAATGCGGCTTTCCCCGTGTAAACAGACCAGAACGGTTGGTGGGTCAGCAGAAACAGAACAAAACGCACTAACCGTTCCGCCGTGGCGACCGGCTTTACCATCAGTAGTAACGACGGTTACGCTATTCGCTACCGCTCTCATTGCGGTTAGAAAGTCACCTCGGTCAACTGCCTCGATGATTTCATTGCCGACAGAGGTTTGTTGTGCAGTATTGGTTTGAGTCATAACGTTCCCAGTCTTTATGCTTTAATACCCACAATTTTGCAGTAGGTTTAGGTATCTGAAAAGCGAAATATTTTGTATTCTCAATTCATAAAAATCGAATTGAGAATATTTATGAATTCATTGGCGCTTAAGACTTTCTTGGCCATTGCTGAAACAGGAAGTTTAGTCAACGCCTCAGAGCGTTTGTTTGTCAGCCAGTCGACGGTGACGTCACGACTTCAAGCCTTAGAGCAGGACATCGGTCAGCCCTTGTTTAATCGCAAAAAATCCGGCGTGACACTGACTGCTGCGGGCATCAAATTCAAACGCTATGCGGGAGCCATGCTGGATTTGTGGCATCAAGCGAAACAAGAAACTTCATTGCCTGCGGGCGTTACCTCCTGGTGTAACATTGGCTGTCATCACGACCTCTGGTCAGGCACAGGCCGTACTCTGAGTAATAATTTACATCAGCAATATCCTGACATCGCGCTGTCGTTTGTGCCGGGGCATCACGATCAATTAACACAGTGGATGTCGACTGGCGTCATCGATGCTGCTTTGAGCTATCGGCCGTTTTCACAGCAGCATCAAACGATTCACAAATTATTTACTGAACAGCTTATCTTAGTAGCAAAGAAGCCAAACAATCCTATGCGATCGGACCCTCATTATATTTACTTTGATGCTGGACAAGATTTTGGTCGCAAGCACGCAGCGGAGTATTATGATGCCGGTATCGCTAAAGTGAGTTTTAGCAGTGCTAATTGGGCATTAGATTATTTGCAAGATCATGGCGGTTCTGCCTATTTACCTGAGCATCTGGTTCAACCTTTGTTAGCTCAAAAAAAGCTATTTCTTGTTGAAGGCGCACCGTTGTTCAGCCGCAATGCCTTTTTAGTGACAAATGACCTAGTCTCCGAAGATTGGGGCTGGTTGGACTCTTTGCCTGATCTTATTCGACCGACAGTAAGTTTTACTTAAATCTGCGACATTTTTAAGCTATGCTTGAATAAATATCAGGGGATTTACATAGTGATAAAAACAACAAAAATTATCCGACACAGTGTTGTCGGGGTATGTATATTGATCGGGCTTCAATCGACAGCCATTGCTGAGTACCGTTGCGGCTGGCTGGATAACCCTCAAGCGGGCAGTTTTCAATTAATCGATAAAGAGGCGGTTTGGAGCATTTCGAATAACTCGGGCTATCGCATTCCTGCAGCTTCGCTTAAAAACTTACCTGAGCGTCAAGAAGATCAATTCATTAGAACCAATGGAAATTTTGGATACTCATGTAGTTGTATAAGCGTTAAAACAGACGCTACTAACCGCCGTATCACCGCTATCGCTTTCAAGGGTAAGCAAGTGTTGCTTAAACGCTGTTTGGAGGATAAAACTATTGCGCATCGACAGCCCGCCATAAAGCGCCAAATGCCCGGCGTTGCGATTAATCAACCGTCTGGGTCTTATACCGATACACCTGTCATTGCTAATTCACCCGTTACTAAGCTTGATCAATACTCAGACTCGGCGGTTGTTGAGAAATCTGGTTCGCTCTTCATACAAGTCATGGTCACTTCATTGTCGACTAAAGCTAAAAGCATGAAGCGCAGTTTTGACAAAGCTGGTTTTAAAACAGTAATTAGTGCTATAAGAAGTAAAGGAAAGGTGCTGCATAAAGTTAGCATTGGGCCTTTTCCAAATCGTCGTTCAGCGGTCAATAGCCGGATTAAACTTCAAAAACGATTTAAAAACACGTTGGGCGTAAACAAGAGCATTATTGTTGGTTAGGGTTTGCTATGGATTTAGTAATTGCTGATGATAGGAAAAGTTTAAGTCTAGAATTAGCTTCCGGTGTGGCTAGGTTTCATGCAGTTTGGCTAAGGGATAATTCACTTCACCCAGATACTAAGTCAGCGGGCAATGGGCAGCGATTGATAAGTTTGCTAGATCAATCTTTGGATATAGCGATTGAAGCTGCTGCGCTTAAGCAGGGTGTGTTAGTGATTGAGTTTTCTGATGGGCCAACCAAACACAGTTTTCCAGTGCAATGGTTAAATGAAAACCGTTATGACAAAGCAGTGCCTGTCAAAAAAGGCTGGACCGGCTCAGACGTTAAATTATGGGGGGCTGAGTTAAATCAGGCAATACCCACGCAATCTTTTGAAGCGGTCGAAAGCGACCCACAAATTTTAAAGCAATGGCTTTTTGATGTTCGTCGCTATGGTTTTGCCTTAATAACGGACTTGCCAGATCATCCAGAAGCTTTTTTAAAAGTAGTCGAGTGGTTTGGGTATGTACGCGAAACCAATTATGGTCGATATTTTGAGGTTCGCTCTGAAGTTAATCCTGTGAATCTGGCATACACATCACAAGGACTGCAGGCGCATACGGATAATCCTTATCGCGACCCTGTTCCTTCAATGCAAATTTTGGCTTGTATTGAAAATAGTACCGATGGTGGCGAGTCAATTGTTATCGATGGTTTTAAAGCCGCTAAGCAATTACAGCAAGAAAACTCAGAACACTTTGATTTGTTAAGTAATTACTGCGCACGTTTTAAATATGCAGGCGAGCAGGGCGTTACTTTGCAAAGCAAACGCCCGATGATTGAGTTAAATACGGATGGCGAGTTATTGGCAATACGCTTTAATAACCGATCTGCTGCCCCTTTTGTGGATATTCCTTTTGAAACCATGCCTGCTTACTACGAAGCCTATCGTCATTTTTCTGAAATTTTAGAGCGAGATGAAAATCGTGTTTCGTTTAAACTCCAAGCTCGACAATTATTTATTGTTGATAATACGCGTGTGATGCATTCGCGAACGGCTTTCTCAGGCAGCGGTACACGTTGGTTAAGAGGCTGCTATCCAGATAAAGATGGATTGCTTTCAACACTGGCCAGTTTAGAGGCGGCAGAAAACTCATGAATGAGTCATCAGATTTTAAACAGAATGCTAATTCCAATGCGCAAGTCGAGAAGCCGACAGTCACTCGTGAGAATTTAGTAGAATTTATTGCTGATATCTTTGAGCGTAAAGGTTCAGATTCTTACCTTGGCGAGTCGGTGACTATGTCACAACACATGCTTCAAGGTGCCTTTCAAGCTGAAAAAAATGGCGCAGATGATGAGGTAGTCGCTGCCGCATTGCTCCATGATATCGGTCATTACACCAGTGAGTTTCCGGCCGATATGGTGGGGGCTGCACAAGATAATTACCATGAAGAGGCAGGAGCAAGATTGCTTGAGCCGTTCTTTTCGCCGCGTGTCGTTTCTTGTGTTCGCTACCATGTACCGGCTAAACGATATTTATGTGTAATCGATCCAGCGTACTACGATGATTTATCCGATGCTTCGAAGCAAACGTTAGCGTTACAGGGTGGTTTGATGAGCCCTCAAGAGGTGCAAGAGTTTGCTGCCATACCGTATTTGGAAGATATTATGCAAGTACGTCGTTGGGATGATTTGGCGAAAGATCCCTTGCAAAAGACGCCGCCTTTTTCATATTATCAGCCCATACTTAAACGGCTTGTAGAGGCCGGAAACGCCTAGGAGATCATGATGGATACAGTTAGCTTTACCGAAATGAAGCATGGTACTCATGCCGATTATGCACTGCTACATGAAATGGAAAAGCCATTCATGGAAGGCACCGCGCGTAGACTGATAAGCGAAATGGCAAGACAAGGTGAAGAAACGATTGGTGGCTATAAGGTGACTCGTTTGGGACATGCCCTACAGTCCGCAACCACCGCTTATAGAGATGGAGTCGAAATTGATTGGATTGTGGCGGCGTTGTTACATGACATCGGTGATGGCCTATCGCCACAGAATCATGATCGTATGGCAGCAGAAATCTTAAGACCTTTTGTTCGTGAAGAGGTGACGTGGACGATAGAGCATCACGGTGCTTTTCAGATGATTTATTACGCTCAGCACTATGAAGGGTGGAATCAGTTTGAACGTGAGAAATATGCGGATAGCCCTTATTATCAGTCGTGCGTTGATTTTTGTGAGTA
>CALKXC010000002.1 GCA_938004025.1 uncultured Leucothrix sp.
TCGGTTTTGGCGCTGCTCGTATAGGTCTAGCAGCGCGTTCCCAGTTGCTATCTGAGTATTGCGCTCTCTAAGGTTAAAACCAGTGGTGATTCCTGCCATGCGCTTAACATGGTCTTGCTCAGCGGCCTCTACCTTCGCGTGGAATTCTTCTCTAGTGATTTGACCTTTTGCAAGCTGTTCTCGAAGATCGTCTACAACACTTCCAAATTCAGCAATGGCCGCCAATCGTTTTTGATGCGCAAATTCCGCATCTTCTCGATTAACACCCGCAGCAACAGCCGCATCCAATATCTCTTGGGACTTGTTCTGCTCTAGCCCTGCCGTGGTATCAAGGTGTTCAAGCAATTTCGCAGAACGTCTAGTCTGGAAATCCTCGTTACTTATAAGCTTGAATTGATTTTGAGCTTCGAGCGCCGCAATCTCTTGCGTGAATCTTTGCTCTTCTGCGCCTGCCGGATTTAGCGTGGCTCTTGCTGCGCGTAACGCTTCGGAATTAGTTCGCTCCAACGCTATAGCTGCATCGTGAGCCGATTGGGCTAACTGCCTGCGTTTCTCTAATCCCGCACGTCTTTCTTTTAGCTCCTCATCATCAAGCGTTTTTAGTTGCTCGTTAATGCTTTCACGCAATTGAACTCTGGCGGACTCCCCATCTTCTTCACTAAAGGTCGAGTCCAGATCAACGCGAAGGCTGATAGTATCGTTTCCTTCGACTAGGGCTTTTTGTATTTTCTCGCGTTCTGACAAGTAGTCATCAGCAAGGCCATCAAATTCTTTTCTGACTTCCTTAATGGCATCTGCGCGTTCTTTCTCTGCACCCTTGAGTCTGCCAAGTTCTACCAACTGCTGATTAAGGGCCTCGGTAGCTTCCTTGTACTTGGCGTTCCCAGTGTCTCCCTTGAACAGCTTGTCTAGCTCAGCTCTAAGCTTCTCTATCTCTCGACGCTTTTTGTCGTCTGGCAGAATTTTATCTAGGGCTTTTTCTATCGCCGCCGAACTATTGGTTACGGATCGAGACGCATTTAGTATTGCCGATTCAAGTCGATCTGAGTATGTTACTAAAGCGGCTGAGTCAGATAGCGTTGTGTTGGCCGTTATCAACTCATGAATAGCTGTACGGGTTTCGTCAATTGCCTTGCCAAGTTCTTTTAGCTCGCCTTGTTGGGCTGCGAACTTGCGACCACCAAACGCGCTGTCCTTCAATCGCTCTTGACTTGCCGTTAGCTCATCATAGCGACGCTCTAGGGCTATTAGATTGGCTTGCTCCGCCTGTATGGTCGCATCAGCCGCACGTTTTGCCGCGTCTGCGTTGTTGTCGTACTCACCACTTAGATTTTTTAGTGCGGATGATAATACGTTAGCTGACTTTTCGGCATCCGTTTCTGCCGTCACCACTTTGTATATTGCGTATGATGCTAGCAGCGCTACACCAGTAGGTCCGCCCATCAAAGCGTATGCTGAAGCCGCACCCCTTGATGCGACAGCCGAAGCAGACGCCGCCAGTGCTTGAGCACGCAGCGCAACAACCTGTCTTGTTGTTGCCGCAGCCGCAGCCGTTGAAGCCGCCGCTAATGAATTGGTAGCCGTAACCGCTGCAATCTTCGCAGCGTTCGCCTGCCCATACGCCACACCTTCGGATTTTACCGCGACTACAGAACTTGTTACCGCCTTGGCTTCGTTTATTTTCGCTTGAGCTAGGCGTCGTGACTCAATCTCAACCTTTGTATTTGCTGTAGTTAGCTGAGTCTTGGCTACATTTTCAGATTCAACAGCCGCCGTTAGAACGCCTGAAGCTCTTGCTTCTGATATTGTTGCCGCTTCTAGTGATTGAGCGAACTTTAGGCGGACAGCATTAGTAGTTGCTGATATTGCTCCTTGTTCAGCCCTTAACGCAACTCTAGCAGCCTCTACCTGTGTAGTTCTGGCAATAGCTGTTGCTAGTTGTGCTTCGACTAATATGTCTTGGCGTTTTAATGCAACTAGCTCAGCCGACAGTAGCGCATCAGATCGTTTTTCAGATATGGCAGTCGCACGAACTACCGAGCTATTAGCAACCTGTTTACTTAGCGTCGCCTCTGCTAGTGCCTCGTCTGCTGATGCCTTTACAGCTTTTGCGCTCTCAACGGCTCGAACTTCACCCGCTGTACGTTGCGCGATTATTTGAGCTTCTTGATTCTTTATCGCGTTAGATAAGACACCAGCTTGAGTCTTTCCAAATGCCGTTATTTCGGATGCTGCTTTTGCGCCAAATGCTAAGGCTGTTGCCCCAGCTATTAACTTTGCAACACCAACGTAGTCGTCAGCATTTTCCGCAATGTTTCTAAGCACCGCAGCCGCAGCATCGGCAGAAGGAACAAGACCTGACGAAATAGGGGCTGCTAACTGTTCGGCCACCTTTTGGTACTGTGTTGTCACGCGCTGTAATGATTGCGTGATATTGCCTGAGAGATTGGCCGCCTTTCCCTCAAAAGCATCCAACCCATCAACCAGCTTAGCTAGAATGTCTTTACCGCTAATGCCTTCAGTCGATAGGACTAATTGACGCAATCCGCCAGATGCCAAGCCAGCGCTCTTCTCGACTTCAATTAGAACCCCTCCGAGCGAATCGTAGAGCTGGTTAAAATCTTCAGCAGTTGTTCTAGAATCGCCCTTACTTATTATCTGATACAAGCCACGAAGGGCTAGGTTTGTGTCTATTTGAGAGACACCGAGTGCGGCACTTGCATTGGCCATTCCAAGCGTTACTCTCTCTAGCTCGCGCATAGAAAGCAGGCCACCCTTTTGAAGTGGTAGTAACTTGGAAAAGTTATCTGCTAAATCCAGATATACCGCATTAGTCTCTTTGGTCGTAGCATTCAAAAATGACTGAACGCGCCCCAGATCATTTGTTGATTCAGACAGTCTTGAGTTGATAGCCTGCATTCTAGCGGCTGTGTTGACAAGGGATCGCCCAGCTTGCGCAACGCCAACACCCGCAACCAAAACCCCTAGTTGCTTAAAGGAAGCGCCCAGAATGCTGTTTTGACGGTCCACTCTTTCGGACGCAGTCTCAACACTTTTTAAGTTTCGACTTAGCGTTTTTAATTGAGCATTCGAGCCTGTGGGATCGACACTGATTCTAATCGTTCTATCGGTCATGTATTCCTTGCGCCCACAAAAAAGGCCGCATAGAGCGACCCGTTATTCATGCTTGATAAGTTATTCAAGCGGCTAGAACTTCTAATCTAAACAATCTAACTACTCATGACCCTAGCCATGTACAGCCTATCCATTTCCTGCACCGAGTCTATAAACACATCTGCACCGCCTGCGTAGTTAAACATTCGCATGTACGACTCCATCTGGGGTATTGATATGGCTTGAATGGTTTTACCGCCTGCGTTGTCCCGACCCTTGCTGAGTCTTGACCAAGCTGTAAAAAACCATTCCACCTCCTTAGTCATTTCGGGAATCCCCTCTTTCATAAACGAGGGGACCGTCTTGCCTTTCGCCACTAGCTCTTCAATGAGCGCTAGCTTTGCCGAATGCCTGGAGCTATAGAACGAGTAACAGGCTGCTACTTTTTTACAGTTTCACGCGCCTTTAAATCGTAGAAGTTAGAGCGTTCATAGGCGTGCTCAAACACGAATTGTTTAAGCGGCTCATCTTGATACAGAAGTTGCTCGCCAAGGGTATTCAACCCAAGCGCCTTCATTTCTTTATCAGCCTCACCATCAAAGCTAACCACGAAATCAGGTTGCCCATCATCGCTAGGCTGCGTGAACGTATCGAAGCCTGACAGGATAGTCCCTGCCATAGCCGCGCCTGAATACCGCTCCTTTTGGTCTTGAGTCATAGCCTCCCATGCAGGCATGGCTTTATACGTATTGAGCTTTTCAATCCACGCGGATTCCGCAATGGAGTAAGGTTGGATTTCCAAGATAACGTCAGAGCCTTCGTATGAAACGCGTGAAGGCTTGCCGCTAGATCGTGATAGTCGTAATTGCAT
>CALKXC010000003.1 GCA_938004025.1 uncultured Leucothrix sp.
GGTGAGAGCGATATCAGCACCATGAGCTTAGGATTAGAAATAGGCACTTTGTAAATTGATTCTTAAGTTAACTAATAAGGCAACCTAACGGTTGCCTTATTAGTTTGTGCTGTACATTTTTGTAAAAACTCTAGTACATTAGCCATCCCTATCTCAACTTAGACATTTCCGATGGCACGTCAAAAAGACCTTATTTCTCCTTCTATTCTCTCGGCTGACTTCGCCCGCTTAGGCGAAGAAGTTGACAATGTACTCAAGTCAGGAGCAGACATTGTCCACTTTGATGTCATGGACAATCACTATGTACCCAACTTAACGATTGGCCCCCTGGTTTGCGAAGCATTACGCAAACATGGCGTAACAGCAGATATAGATGTTCATTTAATGGTTAAACCCGTCGATAGAATTATCCCAGACTTTGCTAACGCGGGTGCAAGCTACATCACTTTTCACCCAGAATCCTCTGAACACGTTGACAGAAGCTTACAGCTTATTCGTGATCATGGATGCAAGTCTGGCTTAGTATTCAATCCTGCTACGTCTTTAGACGTATTGGACTATGTGATGGATAAAGTAGATATGATTCTATTAATGTCCGTTAATCCTGGCTTCGGTGGTCAATCATTTATTCCAGGCACATTGAATAAGCTGAGACAGGCACGTAAAAGAATAGATGAGTCTGGTTTGGATATTCGTTTAGAAATTGATGGCGGTGTAAAAGTTGATAATATCGCTGAAATTAAAGCGGCTGGTGCAGATACCTTTGTTGCAGGCTCAGCAATTTTTGGGGCGGCAAACAAGCAAGATCCACACCATTATGATTCAGTCCTACGTGCATTTCGTGAGCAGTTAGCTTCATAAACTAGCAAGGCTAAAATTCGTGACAATGGTTGATGGAAAAGTTAATATTCCATCAACTCTAATCAGCACCAAAATTAATATGACAATACTAAACCTGTACAAACATTGGCGATGGTGAAGCTTCTTTAAGTTACACCAACCCTACTCTATTGTTTTTTCAGGTTAGCACATATGTTATTAGATACTTTTAAGACTTGCATCGAGCAAGGCTATAATCGCATTCCTTTAGTTCGTGAAGTTCTTGCGGATCTTGACACCCCACTCAGTACCTACCTTAAGTTAGCCGATGGCGCATATAGTTATTTATTTGAGTCTGTTCAAGGCGGCGAAAAATGGGGTCGATACTCGATTATCGGTTTACCTGCTCAAGAAACCATCCACATTCGCAACAAGCAAATAGAAACGCATAATTCAGGCAAGCTCGTGGACCGTTTTGAAACGGATGACCCTTTAGCTTGGATTGAGGCTAAACAGAATTCCTATAAAGCGCCGGAACTTGACGAGCTTCCCCGATTCACCGGCGGTTTAGTTGGCTATTTCGGTTATGAAACTATTGGCTACATAGAACCTAAACTGAGTGATCAGAATAAAAAAGACTTACTCAACACGCCAGATATCTTACTGATGGTGTCTGATGAAGTCGTGGTGTTTGATAATCTAGCTGGGAAACTGTTTCTGGTTGTTCATGTTGATGCTGACTTAGCGTCCTATGAGCGAGGGCAAAAACGACTACAAACACTGCATGAACAATTAAGAGAACCGCTCGCTTATCCCATTAGTGAGCGCTCCAACAACTCAACATCATCAGAATCTGATTTTATATCTAGCTTTCCGGAAGAGGAATATAAAGCCGCAGTTTCCCAAGCACGTGAATACATCAAAAATGGCGACATAATGCAGGTGGTTTTATCCCAGCGCCTGTCGATTCCTTTTGATCAAAACCCGCTTGATTTATACCGCGCCCTGCGCAGCTTAAACCCTTCACCGTACATGTATTTTCTGCAACTTGATGAATTTCAAATTGTCGGTTCATCGCCAGAAATCTTAGTACGATTAGAAAATGATGAAGTCACAGTGAGACCGATAGCTGGAACACGTAAGCGTGGTAAAGATGATCAACATGACAAAGCGTTAGAAGCAGAGCTGTTGGCTGATCCTAAAGAACTGGCAGAACATCTAATGTTAATAGACTTAGGCAGAAACGATGCTGGACGAGTCAGTCAAATTGGCAGCGTCACGCTTACTGAAAACATGCTGGTCGAACGCTATTCACACGTCATGCACATCGTTTCAAACGTTCGAGGTAAGCTGAACCCTAAAATGAGCGCAATGGATGTTCTAAGAGCAACCTTCCCTGCCGGAACTGTCAGTGGTGCTCCCAAAGTACGAGCCATGGAAATTATTGCCGAACTTGAGCCGACTAAACGTGGAATCTACTCGGGCGCTGTTGGATATCTTTCATGGAATGGCAATATGGATACGGCAATTGCCATCCGTACAGCTGTAATTAAAAACCAACAACTCCACATACAAGCAGGTGCAGGGATAGTTTATGACTCGGTCCCACAATCTGAGTGGGATGAAACCATGAACAAAGCCAGAGCCATTGTTGCGGCTGTCGCTGAGGTTAACCAAGGCATAGATAAGACACAGACTGTTTCAGGAGATGCGTCATGATATTAATGATCGATAATTATGATTCTTTCACCTACAACCTTGTGCAGTATCTTGGCGAGCTTGGTGCTGAGGTTTCTGTTGAACGTAATGATCAGCTCACGATTGAGGCAATTAAAGCGTTAGCTCCAGAGAAAATCATGATTTCTCCGGGTCCAGGAACGCCTTCGCAAGCAGGCATTTCTTTAAGCGTCATTGAAGAATTTGCAGGAAAAATCCCACTATTTGGTGTTTGCTTAGGCCATCAAGCCATTGCTCAAGCTTTTGGCGGAAAAATTATCCGCGCCAAGCAAATAATGCACGGAAAAACATCGCTAATACACCATACCAGTAAAGGTGTTTTCTCTGGCTTGAACAATCCTTATACCGCAACTCGGTATCATTCTTTAGTGATCGAGAAAGATAGCATACCTGACTGCTTGGAAATTACCGCGTGGACTGAAACGAACAGTGGCGAACTTGATGAGATAATGGGTATCCGCCATAAAACGCTTAATATTGAAGGGGTACAGTTTCACCCTGAGTCAATTTTAAGTGAACATGGCCATGATATGCTAAGAAACTTCATTACTCCGGATACTAAATAATGCAACAGGACTTTAAAACAGCAAGCTTCATGCGGCGCCTAGGCGCCATGTTTTATGACTTTATGCTGGCATTATCTTTCGTCATTCTCGGCGGATTTTTCTTTACTGCGGTAATGATGAGCGTACTGAGCATCGAAAATGTTCAACCCGGAACCCCTGTGGCTAAAGTAATCTTTATGCTGACTTCATTAGTCGCTTTTGGCTTTTATGGATGGTTCTGGACACATGGCGGGCAGACCTTAGGCATGCGCGCTTGGAAGCTCAAGCTCGTTCGCAGCGATGGAGAAACGGTAACGTGGCTTCAGGCGTTTTTTAGATTTTGCTATGCCATCATTAGCTGGATTCCGCTAGGCGCTGGTTATCTATGGATGCTAGTCGACAAGCGTAAAATGAGTTGGCACGACCGTGCTTCAAAAACTTACATCATTGATCTGAAAGAATGACAGAAAAAGAGCCCCATCCAATTGGCATAGGCCTTACACTTTTCTACAGTGTGATGGTGCTCGTTTTCTACGTGCTTATCCAAAATGCGGTACTTAAACACTTTTTCCAACAGCTGAACGGTTCCGCTGAGCCTAAAGACTTTAATGAAATTTTAAAAGTCCTCTCAACGGATGCAACGACAGTGAGTACGGGAATCATTTTAGGTGCTGTTAGTGCGATAATTTTCTTAGTGCTCCTGATCCGATTTCGAAAAGTAGATGTTAAAGAGCATCTAATGCTTCAACCCTTTGCATTTCGTGATTTATTAAATTGGTTTGTTGTCCTCATTGGTTTCACCGTGATTTTTGCATTGATCGCTTGGTTAATTTCCCATGAAACACCAGACTTTATGCATAAGATCTGGAGTAGCCGTGACAATACTCTGTTACTACTTGTTGCTATCGTTATTGCTGCACCCGTTTTTGAAGAATTATTATTCCGAGGCTTCATGTTCTCAGGAATACAAAAAAGTCATTTAGGCACTGCAGCGGCAATCGTGATTAGCTCAGCATTTTGGGCCATGATTCATACGCAATACGGATCATTTGAGCTGATCGCAATTTTCATTCTTGGCATTGTGCTTGCGGTTTCTAGAATTGCGAGTGGCTCCATCTACGTACCCATCATATTGCATGCTTCAAACAATCTTTTTGCAGTGCTCGAAATGGCCTTACTAACTAAAAACGTGGCACAATAAGCATCAATTTTCACTGCTAGGGCAGTTTTCAATAAACAACAACATTAATGGAAGCTTCATGAATCATTCTATCGTCAGTAATCTTAACGTCGAACAAGCGGAAAGTGATTGTCTGATCGTCGCAATCTACCAAAATAAAGAGCTATCCGCAGCAGCAAGCTCTATCGATAAAATCAGTAGCGGTAGCTTAAGCGAAATTTTAGAGTTTGGTGATTTCACCGGTAAATCCGGCGAAGCACAGTTGCTCTATAGAGTTGCAGGCATTGCAGCAAAACGCTTACTGATTATTGGCTGTGGCGAAAAACAAAAATTTGATGCGTTTGCATTAAGATCGGCGACTAAAACAGCAGTGAGCAAGTTAGCCAATCAATCGGTTAGTAAAATGACGTCTCTATTAGGGGATGATCTTGCCTCTGAGGACACTGCAAACAACCTAATCATGCAGGCAGTACTGGGTGCGGCCGATAGTCGCTATCAATTTACGACGCATAAATCGGAAGCACCTGAGGCCATTTCTGGTCAGCATTTAGAAATTGCTTTTACGGGTACGTTTGATGGTAATGATGAAGCACTCAATCAAGCAAGCGCTGTTGCGCAAGGTTGTGAGCTATCAAGAAATTTATCTAACCAACCAGGAAATGTCTGCACACCAACCTTTCTTGCTGAAACAGCGATGGACATGGCTAAAGAGTTCAGCAGCCTTGAAGTTGAAGTGCTTGAAGAAGCGGATATGGAAAAGCTCGGCATGGGCTCTTTTTTATCAGTCAGCCAAGGTAGCGATCAACCCGGCAAAATGGTTATCTTGAACTATAACGGAGCAGGTGACGACTCTGCTCCGGTTGCACTTGTTGGTAAAGGTGTGACTTTTGACACGGGTGGAATCTCACTCAAACCCGGCGCTAGCATGGACGAAATGAAATTCGACATGGTTGGATCTGCGAGTGTTTTGGGGTCAATCAAAGCGTGCGCGGAAATGAAACTGCCTCTAAATGTGATTGGTGTTTTAGCGGCGGCGGAAAATATGCCGAGCGCTCGCGCCACACGTCCGGGCGACATCGTGACTTCAATGGCAGGCAAGACAATCGAAATCCTCAACACGGATGCTGAAGGTCGCTTAGTTCTGTGTGACGCGCTTACTTACGTCGGAAAATATAACCCTAAAGTGGTTATCGATATCGCCACACTGACCGGTGCTTGTATTGTTGCATTAGGCCATGAGATTTGCGCCCTACTCGCCAATGACCAAGATCTTGCCAATGACCTTCTTGCTTCGGGTAATAAGGTCGGTGACCAAGCTTGGCAGTTACCCATGAATAGTGACTATCAAAAGCAGTTAAAAAGCGCTCATGCTGACATCGGAAATATCGGGGGAAAATCAGCTGGAACAATTACCGCTGCCTGCTTCCTTGGGCATTTCACGAATGACTACCGCTGGGCACATCTGGATATAGCAGGCACTGCATGGAATGGTAAAGAGGCAACGGGTCGCCCTGTTCCACTACTAACCCAATTCTTGATTGATCAGGTTTAATGACAGAAATTAACTTTTATGTCGGTAAGTCTGACACGTTACAAGGCAGGCTGTTACTAGCCTGCCGTCTTACTCAAAAAGCCTATGATAAAGGCTGGCATGTTCATATTCATACTGATTCTCATGCAACATCTCAACGCTTAGACGAGTTGCTATGGACTTGGCACCCGTCCAGCTTCCTGCCACACGCCTTGGCTGAAAATGCAGGTGAAGAGCGCATAATTATCGGTCACAATTATGAACCAACAGACCACTGCGACTACTTAATTAATCTATCTAATACGAAACCTGAGTTTTTCTCTCGATTCGTCAGGATGGGAGAGATAATTGATCAATCCGAAGATTTATTAACCGATGGTCGCAAAAGATATGCCTATTATCGAGAGCGAGGGTATACTCTAAAGTACCATCAACTTTAAGAGGAAGTTGCAGAGATGTCTAATCCCCCGTTAAAAACATCTGCAAACATCCCTGTTGTGTCAGACCTTGTAACGCCAGGTAATCCAGCATTAAGACAGCAAAATGAAGCTGGCAACAATGCAAAACCTAATCGATATGCCGATGCCCTAAATTCACGCATCGATGAACTCGAGTCAGCAATTGGTCAAGATACAATGGGAAGTCAAAGTCGAGCATTTGCAATTCGTGCAGAAGCAAGTCGTAACCGTATTCCACCGGCCAAAAAACTTAAAACAAAACAAGGCAAAGTCTCCAAAGACCTTTCCTAATGACTGATAAACCTGATTGCCGCACCTATAATTAAAACAAGCAGCAATCAGGTAACAAGCCCTTTGAATCAACACTGCAGTTCTAAGCAGTTTCGGCTATAATTCCGCCTTTCAAGATCACATCAGATAAGTATTGGCATGGATAAGACTTACAGCCCGCAAGACATTGAACAGCGTTGGTACCAACAATGGGAATCAAAAGGATACTTCGAGCCAAGTGGCGAAGGTGAATCCTATTGCATCATGATCCCTCCTCCCAATGTAACCGGCACGTTGCACATGGGTCATGCATTTCAAGATACTGTCATGGATGCCTTGATTCGTTATCACCGGATGAAAGGCAGCAACACGCTTTGGCAGCCAGGTACAGACCATGCAGGTATCGCCACCCAAATGCTGGTCGAGCGTAAACTTAACGCTGAAGGACAAACACGCCATGACTTGGGTCGTGAAAAATTCATTGAGCGCGTCTGGGAATGGAAAGAAGAATCTGGTGGAACGATCACTAAGCAACTGCGTCGTTTGGGAGCTTCACCTGATTGGTCTAAAGAGCGCTTCACAATGGACGAAGGTCTTTCTGAAGCAGTCGGTGATGTATTTGAACGTCTTTACGATGAAGGTCTTATTTACCGCGGAAAACGCCTAGTTAACTGGGACACGGTACTTCACACCGCATTGTCAGACATCGAAGTGCTCAACGAAGAAGAAAATGGCCACATGTGGCATTTCAAGTACCCACTTGCAGATGCTGATGGCAATGCAACAGATGAGCACTTGATTGTTGCAACAACTCGCCCAGAAACCATGCTTGGTGACAGCGCGGTCGCCGTTCACTCTGAAGATCCCCGCTACCAACATCTGATTGGAAAATTCGTCAAACTACCTCTAGTAGGACGATTAATTCCTATCGTTGGTGATGAGTATG
The DNA here is from genome assembly GCA_938004025.1 of uncultured Leucothrix sp. Classification (GTDB taxonomy): domain Bacteria; phylum Pseudomonadota; class Gammaproteobacteria; order Thiotrichales; family Thiotrichaceae; genus Leucothrix. The sequence continues at coordinate 7,487 of CALKXC010000003.1, forward strand.
CCGACCCTGAGAAAGGTACGGGTTGTGTTAAAATCACACCAGCACATGATTTTAATGACTATGAAGTGGGTAAACGCCACGATCTAGAAGTTCTCAATATCTTTGATGATAGTGCTGCAATCAACAGTAATGCACCTGAAAAGTACCAAGGTTTAGATCGCTTTGTGGCTCGTAAGCAAATTGTTAACGATATGGATGAGCTTGGTTTACTTGATGAAATCAAAGCACATTCATTACAAGTTCCAAGGGGTGACCGTTCTGGCAGCGTTATTGAGCCTTATATGACGGATCAGTGGTATGTTAAAATTGCTCCACTTGCTGGACCTGCCATCGAAGCAGTTGAATCTGGGCGAATCAAATTCGTTCCTGATAACTACAAGAATATGTATTTCAGTTGGATGAATGACATTCAAGACTGGTGCATTTCTCGCCAGCTATGGTGGGGGCACCGCATTCCTGCTTGGTACGATGAATCAGGAAAGGTTTACGTTGGTAAA
>CALKXC010000004.1 GCA_938004025.1 uncultured Leucothrix sp.
AAGCCAATATCCCAAGTCACCATCACCATAAATAACATTAGCCCAGCAAGCCACAGCCAGCTGATCAAAATGAAATAGGGCGCTCGCTTATTCATCAAGGGTTTGAATCACAGCTGCTGGTATGGGGTATTGAAGTGTTGCAGGGCTACCTTGAAGCTCAACCGCATTAGAACTGAGAATATCAACTTCCTTAGCATCGTGTGTAACATGTACCAGTGCAGCTCCCGACTGATCAAGCAAGTTGCGGGTGAGTTCCAACATCTCTGCTTTCAGTTTAGGGTCAAGCGAGGTGAACGGCTCATCCAGCAATACAAGGTCCGTCTTACTTAAAAAGGTTCTAGCGAGCGATAGTCTGCGCTGTTGCCCCAGTGAAAGTTGTCTCGGGTAGCTCAACCCTTTATCACCTAATCCAACTTGTTCTAGTGCCGCCTGTGCTTCCGCTTGGCTAGCCTCACGGTGGAATATCATCAGGTTCTGATAGCAGTTTCTCCAGTCCAATAAGTTTGGTCCCTGAAACATGTAAGCGATGCCCACTGGGCGGTTTACCTTGCCCTCATAGGCCGTATCAAGCCCCGCGATAATGCGCAGTAAAGTCGACTTGCCAATACCTGAAGGGCCCAAAATACTCAGGCGCTCACCGGCCTGCAGCTTTAGACGACAGCTGCCTAAAATTTGTTGCTTGCCAAACACTTTATTTTGAACATCAACCTCAAGCATCTTGTCTCCAACGCGTGGCATACCGCTCTAAGGGCTGCATTATCAAGAACTCGATGAATAGAATCAAAACAACAAAGCTCAGTGCATAAGCCAATACACCGGTAATATTAAAGATTGAGAATTGCGTATGGATTTGTCTGCCGATGCCAGTGCTTCGACCTAAGAACTCCACAACCAGTACAATCTTCCAAATCACTGATAAGCCAGCGCGCGCGGCAGCAACCAAATGCGGTAGTAGTTCTGGAAGGATAACATGACGAAATTTATGAAATGGTGAGAGCTTAAATACTTGTGCTAAATCGCGAAGTTCTGAAGAGGCGTTGCGTGCACCTTCACGGATTAATGTCATTACCAGTGGCAGTTTGTTGAGTGTAACGGCCAGGATTGCAGCCGTTTCATTTAGCCCAATCCATAAATAACATAAAACGATAAGTACTAATGCGGGAAGGTTCAGGAACACGATTAGCCAAGGGTCTAACCAAGCATTCAAGAGGGGATAGCGCCCCATCACGTAGCCGAGTATGCCGCCTAGTGTCATCGCTAAAGAAAATGCCCAAATAATACGTATCGAGGTATCAATAAGATGTATTTGAAGGTCACCACTTACCCAAAGCTCGGACATCTTTTGGGCAACAACTACAGGGGAAGGCAGCACCTGAGGGTCGGCCATTACAAGGGCTAGAACACTCCAAGATAGGAGGAGTATCCCTAGTGAAACTAGCCGAATCAGGTGCTCGTTGTGCATTTATTGAGTGGCGGGGATAATGAACATGCCTTTAGGTAAGGTGGTTGCTTTACCCACTAAATCAGGGCCACCCAGTTTAGCCATCATTTGCAGCGTTTTATCAACGGCTTCCTCATCAACTGTTGTACTGGAAGGAATACCCGCTCTAAAACCGGCTTTCAGTGCTTCAAACTGTGCCTCATTTTTAGGCTTCATACGCTTTCTAATCGCTTCAAAAGCGGCATCGTCACTTCCTAACATGGCTTTAGCATCTTGCGAGGCGGCAAACAAACCTTGTGATAGTTTGTCATCCATTTGGCCGTTAACGATGTAGCCTAGTAATGGCACAGAAGGATCAAGTCCTAATGACTTTGCTGCGTTCTGCACTGAGATTATTTCTTTGAGCCCTGCTGCTTTTGCTTTTGCCTGGAAGTGCCAGAAGTTAATCACACCATCAATATCGCCGGTCATAGCGGCTTTAAACATGATAGGTGGGGCACCAAACTCTTGTTTGGTGTCCAACTTTAAATCAATAACGCCTTCTTGTTTGGCATAGGCTTGAAGAATGAGCCAAGACTTATCGAGCGGTCCACCCGCAATCCCTATTCTTTTATCAGCCAAATCTTTCAGTGAATTAATGCCACTGTCTGCTTTCACCATAATGCCACCGACTGCGGTTGAGTATGGGATGAACTTAAGGTCACGTCCTTCGGCTCGTTGCGCGGCTGCCCAGATCACGTCAGAGACCATGACGTCTATTTCACCGCCAAGAAAAGCAATGTCTGAAGCACTGCCTCCTCCCATTGGGACAACTTCAAGTTTGAATCCGTGTTTCTCGTCTAGCTTGTTATTTTTAATGGTATCCAGTTCCCAGTTCACGGTTCCGTAGGCTAGTGCGCCTAGTCGAACGATGGGTAAGTCGTTACTCCAAGCGCTCGAAGTAAATAATAAAATACTAAGGATAAACAGGCTTCTGATCATCTTTCTCTCCTCTGGGGTTTGCGATACTACAAATATTATTGCAGCAAATGTCAAATTTTAGGGCTATTGCGAAGGCAGGACTTGCTTCTGTATTAGTTATTGACCTTGATATTCTCAGTCAGTTGGCAGGCTTACTTAACCGATAGTCCCAATCTGTAACCCCAGAATCCATTGAGGCCTATCCGACTGCTTAACACACATAAATGGTGTGATATAACAATTATTGTGAAATAAAGCAGTGGCCTGATACCAATGTTGAGGTTGCTACGATGACACAGCAAAGTGTTGAAACCAACCAGAAGAGGAAATCTAGATGAAACGATTATTTTTAGCGTCAGCTGTCTGTATGCTGGCTTCTACGACAGTATTCGCCGGTGTGACGGAGGAGGATATCGCTAACGATGCGACGATTACTTCTCAAGTCGTAACCAACGGTATGGGACGTCATTTACAACGCTTTAGCCCACTTAAATCTATTAATAAAGACAACGTTAAGCACCTTGTACCTGCTTGGTCTTTCTCCATGGGTGGGGAAAAGCAGCGTGGTAATGAGGCACAGCCACTCATTTATGATGGTGTAATGTACGTCACAGGATCTTATTCACGTCTTTACGCGATAGACGTTAAGACTGGAGAAGAGATTTGGCAGTACAACGCTCGCCTACCTGAAGGAATTTTGCCTTGTTGTGACGTGGTGAATCGTGGTGCAGCGATCTATGGCGATACCATTATTTTCGGCACGCTGGATGCGCGCCTTGTTGGACTCAATCGTAAAACAGGTGACGTCGTCTGGAAGGATAAAATTGCCAACTATAAAGCAGGTTACTCTTATACAGCAGCACCTATTATCGTTAATGGCCTAGTTATTACCGGTAACTCGGGTGGTGAGTTCGGTATCGTTGGTGAAGTTCAAGCCCGTAAAGCTGAGACTGGCGAGTTAGTTTGGACTCGTCCGGTTATCGAAGGCCACATGGGAACACTGAATGGTAAAGATAGCACTATGACGGGTACGCTTAATGCGACTTGGCCTGGTGATATGTGGAAGAACGGTGGTGGAGCGACTTGGTTAGGTGGCTCATACGACGCTGATACTGGTATGTTGGTATTTGGTGCCGGTAACCCTGCGCCTTGGAATTCGTGGCTACGTGACGCAGGCTCAAAAGATGATGGAAAGGGGGACAACTTATACGCTGCTTCGCGTATTGGTATCGACCCTGCAAACGGTGAAATTAAGTGGCACTATCAAACCACACCTCGCGAAGGCTGGGATTATGATGGTGTAAACGAAGTGATTCCGTTTGTTGATAAAGATGGAAACAAGCGTTACGCGACAGCAGATCGAAACGGTTTCTTCTATGTCTTGGATCGTAAAGATGGTGGATTTGTTTCGGCTTCGCCATTCGTTAAAAACATCACTTGGGCTAAAGGCATCGATGAGAAAACAGGTCGCCCAATCTGGAACGAAGATAATCGTCCGGGTGATCCAAAAGATGCTGCTGATGGCGGCAAAGGTAAAGTTGTATTCTCGGTTCCATCTTTCCTAGGTGGTAAAAACTGGATGCCTATGGCGCACAGCCCAGATACCGGTCTGTTCTATGTTCCTTCAAACGAGTGGGGCATGGATATCTGGAACGAGCCGGTTAGCTATAAAGAAGGTGCTGCTTACCTTGGTTCTGGATTCACCATCAAGCCAATTTTCGATGACTACATCGGTTCGCTCAAGGCGATTGACCCTAACACGGGTAAAACGGTTTGGGAGTACAAGAACGATGCGCCTCTTTGGGCAGGTGTCATGGCGACTGCGGGTGACTTGGTCTTTACAGGAACACCTGAAGGTTATTTGAAAGCGTTTGATGCTAAAACTGGTAAGGAGCTTTGGAAGTTCCAAACGGGTTCTGGTGTTGTCGGTCAGCCTATTACTTGGGATCAAGACGGTGAGCAATTCGTTGCCGTAGCCTCAGGTTGGGGTGGTGCTGTTCCGCTTTGGGGTGGTGAAGTGGCTAAGAAAGTTAGCTACCTGAACCAAGGTGGGTCGATTTGGGTGTTCAAAATACCTCAAATGCTATCTTCTAAATAACGATCGATAGATCCAATCTCATGGAAGTTCCCTCTATCGAGACAGTCAGTTTTTAATGAAAAATGTCTTGGTAGAGGGCTTTATTGTGGTTTCTTGATATTTTGCAGTTTTTCAGAAACTGATATAATATCTTTGTAGGAGTTACATTCTCAATAATGATAAATTACTTGGGGTTGGATGGATGGAATTATCTCATATTCAAAAGTTGAGAAAGCCCAAGAAGCTTGTTGAAAACCGCACCAGCTTCCTCGGGCCAGAGTCAGAAGTCAGTATTTACGATACTTACTTACCAGAAAATTTAGTTCGGTTAGATGCAGACCAGTTGATGTATTGCGGCATGGTCAGCGGTAAAAAAATAATGCATTCCCCCCGGCTTGCAGATCAGATTTTTTTGCCCCACGAATCCTTTGTTTTAGCACCGGGGGAAACGGTCGATATAGACTTTCCCGAAGCCAGAGTTGATAATCCGACGACTTGTTTAACAGTCGAAATTTCCAGAGAAAAAGTGCTCGATGTCACCGAGAAACTCTTCGATACTGGCGCGGTTAAACTATCTCGTGAAGATACTTGGGACAAAGCGGGTTCTGTTCTGCATACTCATCACTGTGCGGCAACTCAGCGATTATTAGCTCGCATCGTTAATCTATTTACAGAAAACCACCCTGATCGGGATATGTTGATAGATTTTAACGTGTCCGAACTTATCATTCGTATGCTGCGGGAACAAGAACGAGGCTTCCTGCTGAGTCATAGTTTGCAAACTCCTGATGAAAGCAGCTTAACGGTCGCCTTAAAGTGGATTCATGATCACCTTAGTGAGCCATTGGATATCGACAGATTATGTCGTGAGTCTTGTATGAGTCGCAGTCGTTTGTACGCCGAATTTAAGCTGCGTTTGGGCTGCTCTCCAATGGAATTACAGCAACAGATTCGCTTGAAAGAGGCGGGGAAGAGGCTCAAACGAGGTGAAGTGATTACTATCATCTGCTACGACCTTGGTTTCAGTAGTCCTAGCCACTTTTGTCGTCGGTTTAAAAACATGTACGGTTGCACGCCAACAGAGTACAAAAATAGAGTTCTGTAGTACCCACATGCGCTCCTAACGGAATGAAGGGTTACATTAGCAGTGATTCTAAGTAGGCTTTAGATACTAAATCTACCACTATTTTAACCTGATTGGTTAATTCTGGCCGCCTTGCGATTTCGAATAAAGTTATAATGTCTCACGAAATTTAATTTATTGTGAGACACTTTGTCCATGAAATCCATCCTAATACTCGATGACGAACCTGGCATTATTTCTTTTCTAGAGCGTGGTCTAAGTAAAAATATCAGCGTTATTGAAACGGCTGGCGATATTGCAATGGCCACAGAGCTACTTGACCGTTGTCACTTCGATCTTATTATCTCAGATATCCGATTGCCCGATGGTTCAGGCGTTGATTGGTTATTAAAAATCCGTGATCAGGGTTTCCAAACACCCGTTATTTTCATGACTGCTTTTGCAGACTTACAAACAGCAATCGATGCGCTTAGAGTCGGTGCTGTTGATTTCTTGATGAAGCCGTTCCGTTTGGAGCAAATGCAAACCGCTGTTGATCGTTGCTTGCAGTTGGAGCAACTTCGCCGCGAAAATTACGTGTTTCGACAGCAGATTAACAAAGATTTCGATGTGACCAATTTGGTAGGTGATTGCAAAGAAATGGTCAACGTCTGCCAGATCATCAAGCAAGTCGCACCAATGCCTTCTACCGTGCTTCTAGAGGGCGAATCAGGCACCGGTAAGGAGTTAGCTGCAAGGGCAATTCATGAGCTTAGTAATCGCAAGGGTAACTTTGTTTCCATCAACTGTGGCGCAATGTCAGCTGAGCTTTTAGAAAGTGAGCTATTTGGGCATGTGAAAGGTGCTTTTACCAGCGCACATCAAGCTAGAGAAGGGCTTTTTGCCTTTGCCAAAGAAGGCACATTGATGCTTGATGAAATTGGTGAAATGCCGATGCCAATGCAAGTGCATTTATTACGAGTTCTGGATGAACACAGCATTCGCCCAGTAGGGTCAAATACGCAAATTAAAGTTGATGTGAGAATTCTTGCAGCAACCAATCGAAACCTTGCTGATGAGGTTAAGAATGGTAACTTCCGTGAAGATCTGTTCTATCGTTTGAATGTTTTAAGTCTTAGAATGCCACCTCTCAGAGAGCGTCGCGGTGACGTTGATTTATTGAGTCATCATTTCATGAATAAGTTATCCATTGAGCTTGGCGTTCCGCCTCAGGTCTTGGTTAGGGCTGAAATTGAGCGGCTTGGTAGCTACCGATGGC
>CALKXC010000005.1 GCA_938004025.1 uncultured Leucothrix sp.
ATCAAACCTGCCAAAAAGATGAATGTGTATTGCCAATAATTTGCAACACCCTGCCCCTGAAAGTAATCCGCTACCACTAGCGCAATCATCCCACCGAGCTTAAACCCTGTCCACCAACCCACCACTGCAACGGCTGCACCAGCCGCCATTGATGCTGACTCACCTTCGCCAATTTGCTCAATTCGTAATGCATCAATCGTTATATCTTGGGTCGCTGAGGATATCGCAATAACAAGGCCAATAAAGATAACCATTTTCAGATTATCGACAGGGTTAATGAGGCTCCATAAAACAAGCGCAGTTAATATCAGCACCTGCATCGTGATAATCCAAGACTTGCGATGACCGATTCGGTCAGTTAGAACAGGAATACGGATACGATCTACCAGCGGTGCCCACATCCAGTTCAATGCATAAACACCAAATATTAATCCCGCCCATCCAATAGTGCTTCGGCTTAGTCCATCTTCTTTCAACCAGAGCGTTAATGCAGTGCCAATCAATACCCAAGGAAAGCCGCTGATAATACCCAGTAACAATATTCGCAGCATTCGCCGATCAAAGTACAAAGAAAAACCTGCTTTCTCTCCAACACCCGCCTCTGCTACAGCAGTATTCTGCTCACTCATAATTTCCCAATCTCATAGTTGTAATCAATAGTAAGAGGAGCATGATCAGAGAAACGCTCCTCGCGATAAACAGACGTTGCTTCTACAGTGCCTTTAAGGCTTGGTGACAGGATATGATAGTCGATACGCCACCCCGTATTATTTGCCCAAGCTTGGCCCCGATTTGACCACCAGGTGTATTCATGCTCTTCTTGCTCTAATTCACGAAAAGCATCGACAAAGCCTTCATCGTCAAACAGCGTGTCTAACCAAGCTCGCTCCTCTGGAAGAAAGCCAGAGTTTTTCTTGTTACCTTTCCAGTTCTTTATATCTTCGTTTTTATGGGCAATGTTCCAGTCCCCACAAATTACTAGATCGCGACCTTCATCGCGCAAGGCTTTCATTTTTGGCATGAAAAAATCCATGCCTCTGTATTTCACCAATTGACGTTCGTCTTTTGCCGAGCCAGATGGCATGTACAAACTTACTACACTTAGCTTTCCAAAACGAGCCTCTAAATAGCGTCCTTCACTATCCAATTCAGCCAATCCCATCCCGACGATAACCTCATCAGGCTTTAGCTTACAGTAGAGAGCGACGCCGCTATACCCTTTCTTTTCAGCATCATTGTAATAACAGTGATAGCCTTCAGGATGAAAAACCGGATCTGTCAGTTGGTCAACTTGAGCTTTAGTTTCTTGGATACAGACAACGTCAGCCTTTTGCAATGCTAACCATTCAAAAAAGCCTTTGCGTGCTGCTGCACGAATTCCATTAGTATTTACAGTGATTATTCTCATGGCTGAATACTATACTCAAATCGAATGATTACCTCTACTAATTAGCTTTTCCCTTTATATAAAGGTTAGAATGTAGAAAAATAAAATTACTTGCTTCGAGACTTGAGCCTCATCATGGAACTAGCTGTCTTAACCATTACTGCTATTGGAATATTCTTATTTTCGATTAGTTATATTAAATTTGCTTATGAAGGTTTCCGACATCACTTCGTAACCGGTTTACTGGCGTTAATACCCGTCATTAACTTGATCGCACTGCCAACTCTTTGGGATCGTACCCGAAGTATGCTTGTCGTTGGGCTAGTTGGCTTAATAGCAGCTATAGTTGCTTGGTTTGCAGGTGCGGACAAAGCTTTCGAAGCCGTTAGAACGGATCGCAACACGCCTATTGCAGCTACTCAAACAATTCCTGGAAATGCTGGTATTTCGACCATTATCACTAATGAAAAACAAAATGGCTCTGCTGAGACGTTTCTCAGCCTACTCCCGGGGAAAGCCCTTTACCGCTTAGACTTTGAATCAGCTTCTCCCAATCAGATAAGAAGCTTTGCTGGTCGAATTGTTAGAATCACCAGTAATGATCATACTGTCACTGATGGCAGGATCCAGAACTTTACGCAAAGCAGCGTTTTTATTGAACAGCCGGGGGATGGAAACATCGCCTATGAACTTATGCTTAGCAACATAAAATCTATCGATGTGATGGTTAAACGGGCTGCCCGATAATGACAACGTCGGTTACCTGTCATGTGTATCGCAGCAAATTCAAAACCGGAATGTATGTTTACCTGTCGGAAAAAGATAATTTCGAATTACTACCAGACGACTTGAAACACAGATTAGGCACCATTGAGTTTACGTTTAGTTTTGAATTAACAGAAGCCAGAAAGCTCGCTCAGCTAGATGCCAAGCAAGTGATGGAACAGATACAGGAAAAAGGCTTTTACCTGCAAATGCCGCCGCCCAATACAAACTTTTTAGATTTAGACCTAACCCATTCGGACGGTTTTTAAGCCTCTAAAATCAGCTCCAGCTGGGCCATTAGAACGGCCATTTCCTCATCGGTTCCTATCGAAATTCGCAAGTACTCTGAAATTCTAGGCTTATTAAAGTAGCGCACCAACACGCCTTTTTCCTTTAATGCTGTATATAATTGCTCCGCATTGTTATTACCTGGCGGCTTGGCAAAAACAAAATTAGCGCTAGAAGGTAATACTTCGAAACCAAGATCTTTCAAAGACATTGTGGTCGCGTCTCTAGTTGCAATGATTTTTTGACGGCAGCTATCAAAGTATTCGACATCCTGCATTGCGGCCGTTGCACCGCTGAGCTCTATGCGACCTAAAGGGTAAGGGTTGAATGAATTCTTGACGCGCTCCAAAGCCTCGATCAATGCAGGGTGCCCAACCGCAAACCCAACTCTAATCCCAGCAAGGGAACGTGATTTTGATAAAGTTTGAACGACCAACAGATTTGGATATTCAGCAATAAGACTGACTGCAGAATCTGCGCCAAAATCAATGTAAGCCTCATCAATAATAACGGTGTAATCAGCTCTGCTGTCTAAAATAGTGCGGATTTCCGCCAATGATAAAGCAATTCCCGTCGGCGCATTAGGGTTAGGCAATATGACAGGCCCATCGATTCCAGCATAATCACTAAGATCAATCTCAAACTTATCAGTGAGCAGAACTTCGTTTGCGTCAATATCAAATAAATTACAATAGACAGGATAAAAGCTGTAGCAAATATCAGGGTAAGCGAGTGGCTTAGGTTGCCTTAACAAGCCGACAAAAGCATGAGCTAAAACTTCATCAGAGCCATTGCCGACAAAGACGTTGGCTTTTTCAACCTTATAAAAGTCAGCAATTGCCTGCTTCAATCCATCCCCGTTCGGATCTGGATACAGTCTCAGGTCCTCAGACACTTCCGTTTTCATCGCAGAAAGTGCAAGTGGCGAGCAAGGATATGGGCTCTCATTGGTATTGAGCTTTATGTATTGCTTAGCTTTTGGCTGCTCACCTGGCTGATAAGGATCAAGGCCTGTTGCTGTACTACTCCAGAATTTACTCATTTGACTCTTTATCTACCATCTAAACAATCATTAATTATGCACGACATTCCCAGACAATCAACTGTTGCCCAGGCATTAGCGGGCTTTGCGAGGTCAAACGATTCATTCGCTGCAACGTGCTCGCATGAACCCCTGTTTTATGAGTGACGCTAGCCAAGTTTTCTGAATGATTCAATCGATAGTAACGACGCCAAGTAGTACCGCCTCGGCCGCTCCTCTTGAGATAGGTAATCCCTCTAAGATGTGAGGGAGCAGCTTCCACACAACGCCTTTGATTCATAGGCTTAGTTTTTTGTTTTGACTTTTGCTTTTGATGCCAGAGCTTTTGATAATAAGCTTTAGACTTTGTTGTATTTTTATAGTTTAAATTCGCAGATGTCGGCATTTTATGGTGCAAAGTATTAAACACACCCAGCACTCTGCGAACATACTCCCGAGTTTCTTTGTAAGGAGGAATACCGCCATAACGGTCGACTTTCCCCTCACCCGCATTGTAACCCGCTAGTGCAAACTTAACATTACCGCTGAAGCGATCTAGAAGCCAACGTAAGTATTTTGTTCCTGCACCAATGTTTTGGTGACTGTTATAACTGTTTCGCACTCCAAAGCGGCGCGCTGTAGCAGGCATGAGCTGCATCAAACCACGAGCCCCTTTATGTGAACGCGCACGAACCTTAAAGCAACTCTCAGCAGTGATTACGGATTTGATTAGATTCTCATTAACCCCATAGCGTTTACTCGCCTCCGTGATCGAGCGTTGATAACGGCGAGATTTATTTTGCAGTTCCTGATAATTATATTGATAGCAAGCGCGGTAACGCCTAGATGAGCGTTTCGAACGTTTAGATGATATTGCCATCACCTTTTTGTAAGTCCCTTTGCTTATGCCTTTGTTATTAGATGACTTACTCGCTTTGTTTTTTTGCTTGGAGGTCTTTGGTGGATCCATAAATTCTTTGAGACTCAAACCCACCAAATCTTCCACTTTAGTGTTTGAGTTAATTTCGCTACTCTTGGTAACGGTACCTGACTCAGACTTACCAAGCATTGTTATCGCTTTTAAAAGTTCTTTTTCAATGTTTTCGTGTAGATTCTCGGATTTAGCAGCGACATTCGCCGCCCCAAATGAAATAACCATCCCCACAAATGGAATCAAGCAGTGTTTAATTTTAAACATTAATTACTTCTCTAGCTCTAAACTGTATTAGATGAAATGATCCGACCAGCCCGGATTTATTAGCAGCAAGCTACCATAAACAACA
>CALKXC010000006.1 GCA_938004025.1 uncultured Leucothrix sp.
GCTATTAGAGTCGGGGTAATCGAAATGATGCATGCGCTTAAATGCTCTGCTGAATCGCGCTGGCTGATAAACCAAGAACGAACACTGGCAATGCAGCGAGTAAACCATCAATGCGGTCTAACACTCCACCGTGTCCTGGTAATAAATTTCCACTGTCCTTGTACCCGCCTTCACGCTTTATGAGACTTTCAAATAAATCCCCAGCAATAGATACCGCGGCCGATACTATCGACAGCAACAAGAAATAAAACCAAGCACTTCCAGTGAATTCAAAGTACCAAGCCCCTAAAACCGCCCAGAACAATGCCGCTGCTAAACCCCCTTTTGCACCTTCGAGCGTTTTACCTGGACTCAGATGTGGCGCCAGCTTGTTTTTGCCGATAGCTTTACCGACAAAATAAGCCCCAGTATCAGTGGCTGCTACAAGAAAAATTAAATAGATTACCAAACGTGGGTCATGTTCTTGTAGTCTAGTGATGGCTAGCCAGGCAGGTATCAAGACTAAAATCCCAGAAAGACTTAACAACCAAGAGCGACTGCTGTAGAAGTCACTATTTTGTCTATAGACAGTCAATAAGCCTAAGATCATTACCCACCAAACCACCCCAACCGCGATCATGTACCAGGACATTCCCAACAGATAGATAAGCAAGCCGATAACAATTAAGGCGATCACCGCGTAAGCCTGCTTGTCGCCTTTAAGTCCAATTAAGCGTGTCCATTCCCAACCGCCGAGTGTGAGAAAAACCACTAAGCAAGCGGCAGCAAAAAAGCTTGGAGATAATAAGAGCACTGCTCCTAATACAACAATCACGAGTAAAATCGCAGTAATAACACGCTGCTTAAGCATTTGAGCCTTCCTTGACTTGTTCGCCAGTCATTCCAAAGCGTCGCTGTCTTCCAGAAAAGTCTTGAATCGCAACTAACAACGTTTCTTCATCAAAATCTGGCCACAACACATCGGTAAAATAGAGTTCTGAGTAAGCAAGTTGCCAAAGCAGGAAATTACTAATGCGCCTCTCGCCTCCTGTTCGAATAAACAGATCTGGGTCCGGTACGCCTTGAGTTGATAACTGCTCAGAGATTTCAGACTCAGAAAACGTTGCAACGGGTTGAGCGGCTAATGCTTTTGCAGCTTCAACGATATCCCAGCGACCACCGTAGTTTGCAGCGACTTGAAGCAATAACCCATCGCCATTTGAAGTCAACTCTTCAACTTGACGAATCTTGGACTGGAGTTTTTCTGAAAACCCTTTTACGTCACCTATGAATTTTAGACGGACGCCATGTTTTACCAAACCTTTAGCTTCACGGTTAAGAGCGGTCATTAATAGTGACATAAGGCCTTCGACTTCGTCTTCCGGCCGCTTCCAGTTCTCACTGCTAAAAGCAAATAAAGTGAGACACTCCACGGAGAGCTTCCCACAAGCTTTTACTGTCGCTCTGACAGCCTCGGCTCCTCGATGATGTCCGAAAAGTCGAGGCCTTTTACGCTGTTGTGCCCAGCGTCCATTGCCATCCATTACAATCGCGATGTGGCGAGGTATTACCATTTCGAGATTCATATTTTATTATTCTTTCTCAGCATTAATCGAAGGCAATCCTGTCAGATTAGATTTCCATTAGGTCCTGTTCTTTCTTTCCTAGAACATCATCAACCGCTTTGATAAATTGATCTGTCAACTTTTGGATTTCGTCTTGTCCACGACGCTCATCGTCTTCTGAAATATCTTTATCTTTTTGTAAGGTCTTTAAAGTACCATTAGCATCGCGACGAATATTACGAATAGCAATTCTTGAGTTTTCAGCTTCAGCTTTAACCACTTTCACCAAATCTTTACGACGTTCTTCGGTCAAAGCCGGCATTGGAACACGGATAACCGTTCCAGCAGAATTCGGGTTCAAACCTAGGTCAGAAGTCATAATAGCTTTTTCAATCACTTGAACCATGGTTCTTTCCCATGGCGTAATCGTCAGCGTTCTTGAATCCTCGACACCGATATTGGCAACTTGGCTTAATGGAACCATACTACCGTAAGACTCGACTGAAATATGATCAAGTAAAGAAGGGTGAGCACGCCCAGTTCGAACCTTAGCCATTTCATCTTTAAGTGCATCAATGGACTTACCCATTCTTAATTCAGCATCAGCTTTAATATCATCAATCATTTTACTACCTCAACTAAAGTCCCGACTGAATCTCCCTTAAGAATGGAAGCTAATGCGCCAGGCTCAAACATATTAAACACGCGCATTGGCATGTTGTTTTCATTACATAATACCATCGCTGTAAGATCCATAACACCTAAACGCTGCTCAATCGCCTCGTTAAAGCTTAGGCTATCATAGCGTTTTGCGTCAGGGTTTTTTGCAGGATCTGAATCATAAACACCATCTACCATTGTAGCCTTTAGCAGCAGGTCAGCCTGTATTTCGATAGCGCGTAAACTTGCCGCGCTGTCGGTTGTAAAACAAGGACTCCCTGTTCCCGCAGCGAATATAACAATCTCACCTTGATCAAGGTAGCGTTGGGCGCGCTCAGCTGAGAAGCCTTCACCGACTTGATCGATCAGCATTGCCGTCATTACTCGGCAGCTAACTCCCTGCTTTTGTAATGTGTCTTGCATTGCCAATGCATTCATCACAGTGGCTAACATACCCATTTGATCAGCACTAACTTTGTTAATACCGCTCTTAACTAAACCTGCGCCACGGAAGATGTTACCTCCTCCGATAACCAAAGCGACTTGAGTACCCGCTTTCTGCACATCAACAATCTGCTTGGCAGTTTGGTTCAATATTTTTGGATCCAAGCCAAAATCCAGATCGCCCATCAAGGCTTCGCCACTGAGCTTTAGTAAAATTCGTTTAGGATGTTCCAATTTATAATCCAACCTTTTTCTGATTATCCTTTAAGCTTACAAAAGGCATACACCGTAAACTCGTAAGCACGACTATTCCAGATTTTTCAAATCTCGCTAAGACTACATAAAAAAAAGGGACGTTGCTACGTCCCTTTTCTTAATCTTAGCTAAGCAGCTGATTATTAATCAACTGTTTTAACCAGCATCGTTAACCTGTGCCATTACTTCAGCAGCAAAATCTTCTGTCTTCTTCTCGATACCTTCACCCACTTCATAACGGATAAAGCTAACAACTTCAGCACCAGAAGCTTTCAACAACTGCTCAACAGTTTGATCTGCATCTTTAACAAAAGGCTGCCCTAACAAAGTAACTTCTGCTAGGTACTTACGCATACGCCCTTGAATCATCTTTTCGATAATTTCCATTGGCTTTCCACTGTCTTTCGCCTGAGCAATAAGAATTTCTTTTTCCTTTTCAAGCACTTCAGCTGGAACTTCGCTTTCAGAAACACAGATCGGACGGCTAGCAGCAATATGCATTGCAATGTCCTTACCAAGTGCATCGTCACCGCCTTTCAGAACTACTGCAACACCGATACGCTCACCGTGTTGATAAAAACTTAGCTCAGCATCTGCATCAGCTGCGTTCAAAAGCTGAAAACGGCGTACCTGAATATTCTCACCAATCTTAGCTACTAAGTTTGCGCGAGTTTCGCCAATAGATTCACCAGAATCTACTAGAGGAAGATCAGATAGCGCTGCAACGTCAGCTGGCTTATCAGATAAACACTGAGCCGCCACTGCATTAGTGAAGCTGATGAAATTCTCATCTTTAGCAACAAAATCTGTTTCACAGTTTACTTCAACGATGGCGCCTTCTTTCTTGTCATCAGTCAAAGTAATCATAACGCGACCTTCTGCCGCAATACGACCTGCTTTCTTATCAGCCTTTGCAGCACCTGACTTACGCATTAAGTCAATTGCAGCGTCCATGTCACCATTCGTTTCGGTGAGCATTCTTTTACAGTCCATCATGCCAGCGCCCGTGCGCTCGCGTAATTCTTTTACCATCAAAGCTGAAATAGCCATAACTCTTATCCTAAATTTATTTCTT
>CALKXC010000007.1 GCA_938004025.1 uncultured Leucothrix sp.
GCTAAGAAAAAGATGGTGAGTTTTGGGTTCAAAATGTTAATCAAAAATCCTTTAAAAGCAACTGTTGAAAGGCTCTGTTTGTCTTGGCTCTCATTCAATTTTAAAGCGCCACTGGATTGTAGCATTGACCAAGCCAGATATAACAAATAGGCGACGCCGATATACTTCACTATCTGAAAAAATAGAGCACTGGTATGAAGGATTATGGCCAGCCCCATGATGCTGGCTAACAAAGACGGAACAATACCGAATGTGCAACCTAAAGCTGCGAAAAAGCTGGCTTTCTTTCCCATAAACAAGCCTGTTGCGATAGTGTAAAGTACCCCCGTTCCCGGGATCAAAACAACCACCAGAGACGTTAGTAGAAATTCAACGCTTATCATAAAATCATCCTTAGGTTAGACACCTATTCTTCATTAAGAGGTTTATCTTTCAGCGGCTAAAGCCCACACACCCGCAGCAGAAAGCAACGAGCCGCCACAGATATTAAACAGCCGTTGAGTCTTAGGTGATGACAGTGCTTGTTGAGCTTTACCAGCAAAGATCGCATAGAGCGTAGCATTGAGTGAAGCTAATGCCACAAATGTCACTGCAAGCAGCCAAAGTTGGGCGGTTACATCGATATTGGTATTTATAAACTGAGGCAAAAACGCCACGAAAAATATAATTCCTTTAGGGTTTAAAGCGGTCACCAAGTAAGTATTCGTAAAGAGTTTCCAGCTGGACACTTCGCCTTTATTTGCTTCAATTTTTGAAGGATTAACACCCGCCATAAGCAGCTTAATACCAAGGTAGATCAAATAGAGTCCGCCGGCCCATTTGACTACTTGAAACCAAAAAGCAGACTCCGCTAAAAGCGCTCCCAATCCAAGCAACGATAGCGCAAGTGCGGTAGAGTCACCCAATGCAACGGCTAATATCAACGGGATTTTAGCTTTATAGCCGTGGGATATGGAATAACTGATCACGGTCAGAATCGTTCGTCCGGGGATGATCAGTAGGACGACTGAAGCGGTGACAAAGGCTAACCAGATTTCTATGCTCATAATTACTCAAAATTAATTGTCAAAGTTGTGTAACTTATTGGAAAGCACACTATATTTACTATTTAAACGCCAGTTCCCTCATCTTAAACGGAATTCGAAAATATGCTATCTCTTCGCTCACTTGCACTGTTTTTATCTCTCACTGTCACTAGTCTTCCAGCAATAGCGGATAGTCATATGGTTGAACCGACCAGCGTGCTCAGTGTGGTTTCCTCAGATTGGAATGAGGATGGCAGCATGGACCGTGCATTATTGATAGATACCGGCAACGATGATGGTGCTGATTTGCACATCTACCTTGACGTGGATAATGAAGATAGAACAACCATCATCAAAGGAGGATTTGCTTGGCGCGGTTTAATGTGGGGGCAGCAAGCAACGCTTAGCCTGAATGAGCAGCAGTCCTTGGTGGTGCATACTCAAAATACTGGCATTGGTCGCAATGCATGGGAGCAAAAAGTGATCATTGCATGGCGAAATGAGCAGTTTGTAGTCGCGGGATATACCTACGACAGTTACGACAAGCTTGACCCTAATAATGTTGTTGAATGCGATATTAACCTGCTGACAGGGAAAGGCACACGCAACGGTAAGGCGATTAAAGTGAAAAAAGCCAAGCCGTCACTGTTGCTGTGGAATCAGGAAGAGGTTCAGGGCTTGTGCAATTAGTATGAAGACAGTAGCCTGATTGAATCGTCGGTGTGAAGTTTAGCAGGGGCTGCACACGGAACTTACCGTAGTATAGAATGTTCAAATAATTAACAAATCTAAATAGAGGGCAGGAAGATGAATCAACCACAATTTAATAAACTGTTACGGAATGCGGTTATCGCAGCACTACCATTGGCGGGTACCATAAGCTGTGTTGCTACTGAAGCCAAGCCTGAACCTGAAACTATCAAAAAGACAGAGGTCACAAAGGAGACAAAACAAGAGACAAAAGCAGATCCCTGTCGCACCGGAGAAACCACCACAAAGTCTGCCAAAGAATCGTTTTCTTCCCAGCTCCAGCTTCAAAAACAGCCGCTCACTGCGCAGCAATGCTTATCGCTGTGTAAAGAACGGTTTGAAGGTGCCCGAGTCGGAGGCTTTAACGACCTCGTCAAACTTGAAAGCTTTGATGCTAGTAATTGTAAAACCCTTAATCGCCCTTTCAGTTTAGTCGTGCCAGGTGGCCAATATCCAACACCATCGACATTACTTTCTTGTGATGTCGAGTACACGGCTGTGCACTCTCCCTACACTTGCCCTCGTCCGGTTCCGGGTCGCATGCCAAATGGTTTACACCTGAAAAATAGTCAAGCAGCAACACAAAGCAGCATCAATGTACTGGGTCAGTATTTAGCAGATATGACGGCAATGGAAACGGCCGCGATTAGCGCTTTTTATAACTTGAGTCTTGAGCTAGAAGCTTACGATGCACCCGCTGAGCTGATTGCTCGTGCCCAACAAGCTGTTTTAGAAGAAACCCGACACTCAGAAATGGCAGCGCTGCTTGCGGCATCCTTGGATGCTGAAATGCCTGAAGTTACTGTCGATGATTTCTGCTTACGGTCTTTATACGAAATTGCATTAGAAAATGCCGTTGAAGGTTGTGTAAATGAAACCTTCGCAGCTGCCTGTGGTTTGTGGCAAAGCGAATACGCCCAGCTAGATGTGTTTCGTAAAGTGATCGGTCATATCACTGAAGAAGAGATGGGACACGCCGCGCTGTCATGGGAAATACATCAGTGGATTATGCCGCAGTTGAGTGAGCTTCAGCAGGAGCAGATTCGTGTGGCTCAGGCAGAAGCGGTTGAAAGTTTAGTGAGCGATTTTAAACAGGAAAGTAATCCTGTGTTGCAACAGGCGTTTGGTTTGCCGACTAAAGATGACGCGGCTCGTTTGTTTACTCAGTTGAAGAATAGCGTTTGGGACGTTATTAGTTTGCCAGCTTCTAAGCAGGTTTTAGTTCAGGCCTAGTGACTGGCTTAAGCCTGAAATTCAATGCCACATCTAGCGACGGGTAGTCATCATGAACATAGCAATACTCACCTTCGAAGGTTATAACGAACTCGACTCATTTATCGCTTTAGGTATTTTAAACCGCATGAAAGGCGAAGGTTGGAATGTGCAAATCACTTGCCCGTCTGACAAAGTAACTTCAATGAATGGCGTAACCGTGGAAGCACAG
>CALKXC010000008.1 GCA_938004025.1 uncultured Leucothrix sp.
AATATTATTAGGCAATATTTCTTTTGGCGCATCGTGAAAGACTACTCGGCCGCCACCCGACTGTTTAGCTTGGTACATTAAGCCGTCAGCCTTAGTCAGCATATCATCAACGCAACAATCTTCAGGATCGTAATAGCACGCCCCGATACTACCGCTGATGTTGTAAATATTTTCTCCATCAATGATGGGCTGCTCAAGTAAGTTCAACACGCTTTCAGCTGCTGAAGTACCATATACAATCGCGGAGTTATTATCTGATCTCAATCGATTGATAACCACTAATTCATCACCACCTATTCTTACCGCATCCCCTTTCTTTCCTAGCCACTTTAATAGTCTTTTAGAAACGACGACTAACACGGCATCGCCCGCTTTATGTCCATATTTATCATTCACTGCTTTAAAACCATCTAAGTCTATATAAAGCAACAGAAATGAGCCGCCTAGATCATCGGATTGTGTTTTGTATTTCTCATAGAGTATTTCTAACTGGCTACGGTTATATAAACCAGTCAGAGGGTCATGGCTGGCTGCGTGAATAGCCTTTTGCTCAGATTCATTTGTAATTTTCTTAAACTGAAGCATTGCAACGGTTGCAAGCAGAAAATACAGACCAACTATTTGCACAATTCCTAACAAAAAACCGATAGGAACAAACCACTCCACCTGACTCAAAATTGGATAATCTAGCCAATGAAGTGCTATTGAAAATACAGCAACTGCTGATAAATTTAATAACAGGGTAGACTCATCAGAGCGCCAAACCTTTACAGCCAAATAGGATAAAGTAACCGATAAATAGATAGCAAAAGTATACTTTGCGAAAACTAAGTTATTAGATAGGGCAGCGATAACAATTGCGGCGACAGCAAGGGATAGCGTGAATACTCTAAGCTTAATCTCGCTTTGCTCTTTGATGTAAAGCATCAACCCTATGCTGAGGCACTGCAAAGAACACATTTGCAAAATAAAGAATAAAACAAGACTTGAGGCCGTTTCTTCTTCGCCAAAAAACACCAAACCCAACAGGTAGATAGCCGTTTGTTGAACCGCCGCTGCCACCCACCAACCGATACCATCACGTGATGGCATAGTCCGAACAATCAGCAACCCCGCCGTGACTATAATTAGCGAGGTCGCACCTATCAGCATAGCTGCTTGTAAGAAGTTCATAGCAAATTTTTATTTATATTATTATTTGGCTATAGGCTACCACTTCGCTCTTCTGCCGAGCAATAAACATGCGACGTTTGGCGAAATAACAATTTATTCAAGCCAACATAAACAATATCAAGTAAATTTTAACCCCCAATCCATCAGAGTAATACAATTATTCAATCTAATAAATGATAACTTAGGCCAACATTAAGACTAAATGGATGCCCTTTTTCTTCTCAGGCTTCTAAATTTTGACTCATCTGAATAACTTAGCTTTAACACCAAAATCGGGTATTCATTTTCAGCGATATTCAATAAGTTATTGAAACGCCTACGTAAATCAGCCACCTCAGTTTGATACTCCTGCTGCATAAGGCTTTTAATATCTTCGTCATTATTCGCATAGAGAAAAATGGGGGAAATGGGTTGAACAGACAATCCATTTTGTTCAGCGATTAACCAAAATTGCTGCATCGCTTTCCCGCCCATCACATAATCCAAATCTGAATCGCCAGTCGCCGTCAGGACAACCATCGCTGAAGCACTTAAAATACGGTCTTTATTGTAATCCCCTAAAGCCTTACCCCCTTCCAACTCAGACAATTGCTTCATCACATCTGAGCGCTCTAGGATTGGTAGTACATTAAGATCCTTGGTTTCAAGCCCTAGTGTTCTTACATCGATTCCTTGCTCAAGATTATCTTTTTCTGGCCATACTAATTCCTGCATCATTTCATTATGAAGGTGCTGGCTTATGTACCTCAGGCGATCAGACTCTATCGATATATCAGCATAGCTCTTTAGCTGATCAGGCTTACTGAGCATGTGCAATTTGACGGGGTATTGCTTGGTTACTGAACTTAACTTTGCCATAACACCTGCCGAAAGCGATTCTCGATCAGACAGTGAGCGATTCGTTGTACGGCTCAGTAAGTATGGATAAAAACGCTCTAAGCTCTTATCAACGCTATCTTTAGCGCCTAATGTAAATCGCGAAACCAAGTCAGGTTTACTTTTAATTGGAAAATGCGCGATATCAAATCCTACATTATGGTGAGCCGCAACAATTTCTGCGTTTAAGCTTGCAGCACCTAGTGCCACCATAGCGCCACGCCATTTGACATCCATACTCACCGTCAACGTTCTATCAACCTCCAGATCAAATTTATTCTTTGACCAGTGAAGCTTCCAAGGTTGAATATTACCCGGAGAAGGTGCAAAGCTAGCAGCTAACAACATATCTTCTTTTAATTCACCAGAAAATTCTGGATCTTCTTGCACGCTTTCATCAAAAGATACGGGCGTTGGTGGCGTTCCGTTTTCTAATATCAAGTCCATATTCATACGGGTGCGGCTTGATGGCGTTGATTGGTTTGTTCCGATACGCCTAACCGCTGTCGTGACAATGGCCGCCCCTTGCGTAACATCAGAAGCCAGTTGGGCCCAAGTACTCACGGTGTAATCAATCTCAACCATTGAGGCAGCAAGGCGCGCAGAAATTTTATCGCCTTCCATAATAGCCAAGGCATAACCAGATTTATCACGACGCGATAAATCCTTCAGCTCAGCGGCTTTAACCTCAGTAAGTCCATGGAAAGGTTTGGGGTTGGTATCTATATCAAATCTTTCAACATCCATCATTCCTAGATCACTTGTGGACATCAGAACCGGTATCCTGCGTTTAATTGCAGCTTCCCGAACCAAGACCTTTACATCCAGAGAGTCACACTCCTCGATAACAACATCAACTCCCTGCATAAAGCGGTCAATATTAGTTTGTTGTAACCCTTCATCAAAAACCTCAACCGTCATATATGGGTCCAACTCAGCAATTCTACGCGCTGTAATTACCGCTTTATTAGCGCCTATATCTAACAATGATGCAGGGATCCGGTTAAGGTTTGAAACTTCTAAAGTATCAAAATCTGCTAGCTTTATATGCCCACATACTCCCTCCATCACCATCGTATGTGCAATCACATGACCGGTACTTAGTCCCACTACGCCCACCGTGAGATTGGCTAATTTATCTTGCTCAGCGTCAGTAATTTTATTGCGATTACGGTCTCTCAGTAACCGCTTAAAAGACTTAGGGCCCACGAGCTCCGTCGCCATCTTCCTCCATGGATAAGCAATCCAACGTTTGCTTTCAACCTGTAATTCTTCACTAATGGGCGGCACAAGCTCACTGAGCTCGGTCTGCATAGACTCAAAGTTTGTCCTTTTCTTGTAATCATGACTCAGCAACAAAGCATCCAGTGCGTTTGCATGAAAAGGGTTGGCTTCATCTAAAATGATCGGCAACCATGTGTTCTCATCATTTCGCTGAGTTTCAGATTGCAGTCTAGTTCGTTGAATCTGCAGCCAGTCCCGCTTTAATAAAATGCGATTCTGGTCCGTACAATGATCAAGAACGGTGTGCAAGTCTTGGACGCCAAAAGCCGTTGTAAACTTATCATTTGGATAAGCGACACAGCCAATTTCCTCTTTCTTATCTAAACCTATATTGATGTAGATATTTGTCATACGCTCTGGGCTAGTATA
>CALKXC010000009.1 GCA_938004025.1 uncultured Leucothrix sp.
CTCGATATCCATACCTTCAAGCTTATCCCGCAGTTTTTTGATGTCTTTCTCAAGCACAGGCAAAACTTCGCTTTTGAATGACTCAGTGGCTTTCAACAAGGCATCCGCTTTATCCGCGGCTGGCTTTTTACCCGTCATATGTCGCAGCGTATTCTCTGACAATCCATAATAACGGCGTACTCCTGTTAGCACTTCACTAGGAATTTCAAATGTGCCAGGGTTATCTTTCATGGTTTGCCAGATGTAGTCATCTAGCTTGAAAAACTCAGGGTTACCAATAAATTTACGGGCTTTGCCCCCTCGGTACTCCTTTACCCAAGTTTCTATTTGCTCAGCATTATCGCGCGCCTCATCTAGCAAGGCAGTGCGCATGTAAAAGCTATCACGGTCACTCTTGATCAATTCAAACTCAACTGCCGTTTTGAGACCTGCTGATGCAGCTAAATAAACTGCTAAAACAGTCGCTAGAAGAATTAGAGTATGTCCAAACCAGAACTCGCGATTGGTATTATTCGAGACGTTGAATAAGTTTGTTAAGCTGCTTAATTTCATGCTTTGATTTTCCCGTATTGCTTCATCAAATTACGACTAACTCGGCTGTTTTTCAGCTTCTGCCCATTGCATCAACCAAAGCGCTACCGCACAGCAGCCTGCGAACCCTAAGACAAGCGGCATCACCGAACCGGTGTAGCTGTGACCAACTAGAATTCCAAATGGCACTGAGATAAAGGTCGATAAAGAACCCACGACGGCAGCGCCAACGCCCGCAATATGCCCTAATGGCTCCATCGCCATACTGGTCATATTGCCAAATAAAATGCCGTTAAAAAACAGCACCACGACTAAATAAATCATTAACAGCCAGAGTGATGGTTCTGCTCCAATAAAATACAAATACAGTGCAAAGCAGCTTGAAATAATGATGATCAGCATTAGCGACCAACTTGAAAGCAAGCGCATCCCCCACTTTATCACCAGCTTCGAATTTAAATAGGAGGCAATACCAATCGATAATGACATCACAGCAAAATAGGCCGGAAACTGAAGTCCCAATGCATACTGCTCTTGAAGGATGGGTTGAGCCGTTGCCAAGTAAGCGACAAATGCACCGGATACCATTCCAATAGAAGCGGTATAGCCCAGCGCAATGCGGTTTTTAAGCACCTCTTTAAACCCAGCTAAAACTGTTTTTATGTTGAATGGCTTACGTTTTTCAATAGCTAATGTTTCTGGCTGACGAATCGCAAACCAGACTAGCAATACGATAGCCAAGACTAAAAAACAGGTAAAAATAGCGCGCCAATCAGCGTAGTAGATAACCACTTGCCCTAACAACGGGGCTACCATCGGCACTAAAATAAAGACCATCATAATCAAAGACATGATCCTTGCCATGCCTCGGCCTTCGTACTCATCTCGAATAAGGGCCATAGGAACAATCCGCGGGCCGGATGCGCCAACACCTTGAACGATTCGTCCAGCGATCATCATTTCGAAACTTTGAGCAAAGTTGCACATGAGGCAACCAATGATGAATACCACCATCCCAATATAGAGCGATGGCTTGCGACCAATACTATCGGAAAGTGGCCCAAAAATTAGCTGACCAAAGCCCATTCCTAAAAATACCATAGAGACCACCAGCTGTGGATCGCTGGGGTTTGTTGCCCCTAAGTCTCTACCGATTTCAGGTAACGCAGGCAACATACCATCAACCGTCAAAGCAACTAGGGAAGTCGTTAACGCCATCAGCGCAATAAATTCAACGAAAGGAAGCCGCTGAACTGGGGAAAATAGTTTCAAGATGAGAGCCCATCAAAGGTGGAGATTGATCATAACAATCCCATCAATAAACGGCAAAACGTAATCTGAAAACATCAGCCACTGGGTCACTACTAGCGCGCTTAATGCAGTTAATAGAAATAACGATCGATTTGGCATAAAATGCCCGTCCGATGCCTTATGTCATAAAACATCTGAAACTGTCATCGTTTCGTAATAATGTTGGCGTATAACGCTATCAATCAAATACTAAAAAGGAAAATGCGCGCATGAGCCATGATGTCGTAGACGCACTAGTTTCACCTATTTCGCACCTTGCCGTGCTATCGAAAATGGAAGTTAATCGCTTATTGGATGATAGCCGTGGCAGTGCTTACAGACTTTATCGAAACTGCTCATTGGCAGTATTAAACTCAGGCGATCAGTCGGATGACACCCACGAAGTATTAACCCGATTTGAAAAATTTAACGTCTCCGTGGTCTCACAAGAACGCGGCATAAAGCTCAAACTAAAGAATGCCCCTGCCTCAGCCTTTGTTGATGGCAAAATGATTCAGGGTATCAACGAACAGCTATTTTCCGTTTTGCGTGACGTCGTATACATCAATGACGCGATATTGGATAACCCAAAGTTTGACTTAAGCAACAGCGAAATGACAACTGATGCTGTGTTCCACATCATGAGAAACGCGGACGTACTACACCCTAAAACGGATCCTCAGCTGATCGTTTGTTGGGGTGGTCACTCCATCTCTCGCCTTGAGTACGACTATACAAAATCGGTCGGTTACGAGCTGGGTTTGCGTGGTATGGACATTTGCACAGGTTGTGGTCCTGGTGCTATGAAAGGTCCAATGAAAGGCGCAGCGTTAAGTCATGCTAAACAGCGCATCAAAAACGGCCAATACCTTGGCATCACCGAGCCTGGCATTATTGCGGCTGAGTCACCTAACCCAATCGTTAATGAACTGGTTATAATGCCGGACATTGAAAAGCGCCTAGAAGCATTTGTACGAACGGGCCATGGTATTGTTGTGTTTCCTGGTGGTGTTGGTACGGCTGAAGAAATTTTGTATATCTTGGGTATCTTGTTGCACCCTGATAATGCGGATATTCCTTTCCCACTGGTGTTCTCCGCGCCAGCGACCTCTAACGATTACTTTACGCAAATTGATGAGTTCATCGGCGCGACGCTTGGTCCTAAGGCTCAAGCTTTGTACGAGATCGTGGTAGATGATCCACAGCGAGTGGCACAGATCATGTCTGATGGCATGCAGAAAGTGCGTGATTTCCGTAAAAAGAACAGTGACGCTTACTACTTCAACTGGATGCTGAAGATCGATCGTGATTTCCAGCAGCCGTTTGAACCGACTCATGAAAACATGCGTAATCTAAACCTGCATAAAGACCAAGAGAACCACAAATTGGCTGCCGCGCTGCGTCGTATGTTCTCAGGTATTGTTGCTGGAAATGTTAAAGAGGAAGGTTTGCAAGCAATTAAAGAGCACGGCAACTTTGAGATTGCCGGTGACGCTGACATCATGCAACGTATGGATGTTATGTTGCAGTCTTTTGTTGATCAGAAACGCATGAAGATTGAAGCAACCACGTATGTGCCATGCTATACGCTGATTAAATAATCGCTCTTGTTAGAACTTAGCACTTCTAGAGCCAGCTTTATGCTGGCTTTTTTAATTGATAGCGTTTGGCTGGTGTCATATCAAGTTGTGGTAGATTATGATTAGAAGAGAAAACCATAACAAGACAGACACTATTTACGAGGCCTTATGAATATTTCAAGCAATGACAAAGTTAACGACTTTCTTGCTGACACACAGCTCACATCACCTAAGCAGTGTGAACTGGTGACCTCAATACGAGGGCTGTTTTTAAGTGCTAACTCAGATCTAGTTGATGATATTAAATATGGTGGCTTAGTGTTTAACCTATCAGGCAAACTCATCGGCGGCATCTATACCTACAAAGAGCACATTTCAATTGAGTTTAGCAATGGCGCAAGCTTTGCTGACCCAGATTACATTTTGGAAGGTAAAGGCAAACAGAGGCGTCATCTAAAAATACAATCTGATGAAGACATTTCTATAAAAAGTGCCGAGTATTTTATTAAACAGGCATGCAATAGTTTTAGCTAAGACTGTGTTAGTCTGCTTTTCCTCAACTTATTCCGGATATTGTCATGAAGTTATTAGTCAGAAACTTAGATCGCTCGACCTCAGAAAAAGAAATGCTGGAATTGTTTCAAGCGTTTGGCGAAGTCCAGTCATGCGACTTAGTAATGGATAAATCAAGCGGAGAGTCGAAAGGCTTTGGATTTGTTGAAATGCCAGCCGCTGGAGATGCTAAAAAGGCAATGAAAGCGCTAAATAATAAAAAGATCGGTGCTAATAATATTCGAGTCAAAAAGGCTGAAGAGAAAGCACCAAACCAAACTTAATATTATGATAATCAACTCAGATCAGGTTATTTCTACTGCAATAGCTGAGTAACATGCTCGCGCTTTCTCCATTATCCCTTCGTACTTACAGAATTTTAACTTGAGCATTAAGCAAGTCATTCAAGTGTGATATTCTTGATATTTTGTGGGTATTGGCTCACAAAGTAGCCTCCTAGGATTAAGGTTATTGAATGTTTGAGGCAGTAATACAAGTGGCGGGCGTTTTGTTTGGTGCATATATGCTATATGCCATCTACCTTGGTGCTTTAGCTTATTGGCCTTTCTTCCTATTCATAATAGGCGTAATTCTGATTTACACTTACACTTTTTGGGCAACGATTCTCATATTTTCGCTAACTATTTGCTTGCTAACTTATGATCACTTTAAGAAGAAAACGCTATCCTTAAATGTATTTATTTCTGAAATCATTTATAACTCCGCAAAGTTTTCCTTAGCCATAGTTGTATTTACACTAGTTTTAAATGCAATATTTGGCGCTGCAAATACTGTTAGTGTGGGTTGCTCAATTTCTACCCCAGGTGGCTGCTAAAAACAATTCTCCAATCAGAAACCTTAAATACTAACTCAGCAATCAATCTCTAACCAGAAGGGCTAGTTTTGATTTCGTACAACTTTACTTCTTCTGAGATACTAATGAATAGAGAAATCGTTATAAGTAAGCTAGAAAAAGCACTTTCCAAATTAATTGAAAACGATGAGTTTCTTTTAATATGTGATGCTAATGAACGCTCAATATCTCACCGCTTAGCGGTTTATCTAGAGCAGGAATTTGATGGATGGGATATTGATTGTGAATACAATCGCAACCTTGATAGCCCCAAGCGATTGAATCTTGAAAGCATGGATAGTGAATCAGCAGATTTTGATGTTAGAACAGTCTTTCCAGATATAATTATTCATCAACGGGGAACAAATAATAATTTGCTTGTTATCGAAATGAAGAAGACTACTAGCAGTGTCTCAGACGACTTTGACTTTGAAAAGCTAGCTGGTTTTAAAAAGCAATTAGGCTATCCATACGCTATTTTCGTAAAAGTTAAAACTCATGGTCAAGCTGGTTATGAGTCCCCAATTTGGCTGGATGGATAACTCCAACCAACCATTTAGGATGCATAAGACCTGATTCAAACATTCATTATCCGTAGAAAAAAATTAAAATAATAAATTTAGCTGAACAAGCCAAAAAAAAACTACATCAAGGAAGGCAAGTACAACGCTATTGCCGGAATCATTGCCAACAATATAAGCCGGAAGATATCGGCAATCCAAAACGGCGTAACGCCCTTAAAGATAGTACTAACCGGAACGTCTTTGAGTACCCCTTTGAGCACGAAGACATTCAGCCCTATGGGCGGTGTAATCAAGCTGATTTCGGTAGCTACAACCACTAAAATACCAAACCAAACTAGATCAAAACCTAACGCCTCTACTACCGGTGCAAAGATGGGTACAGTTAACAGAATCATAGATAACGATTCAAACACACAGCCTAGTACCAGATAAATCAATAGAATGATGAAGATCACGCCCATTGGCGATACATCAAAACTGTTTACAATATTTAACAAGCCGTCCGGCAGCCCTGCACGATTAACGAAGTTTGAAAAGATCATCGCACCAAACACCACCATAAACAGTTTGGCAGTCGTTAGTGCAGTTTCTCGGGTAACTTCCATCAGCACGGACCAACTCAACGCACCACGCCACCATGCAATAGCAATAGCTCCCGCAGCACCCATTCCGGCGGCCTCTGTTGGCGTAAATGCGCCGACGTAAATTCCACCGATGACGAAGATAAACAAACCAAGCGTCGTCCACACATCACGAAGCGCAATCAGCCTTTCTTTCCAGTTACTTTTCTCACCTGCTGGCCCCGCACTAGGATTGCGTGAAACAACCCACATTACCGCCATCAGGTAGAACAGCACCCCGATCAAGCCTGGTAGCACACCTGCGATAAATAGTTTACCGACCGAGGCATTAGTGATTAACCCATAAATAACCAATATAACGCTTGGCGGAATCAAAATCCCTAAGGTTCCACCGGCCGCAATGGAGGCCGTTGCTAAGCCATCGCTATATTTGTAAC
Organism: uncultured Leucothrix sp.; assembly: GCA_938004025.1. Classification (GTDB taxonomy): domain Bacteria; phylum Pseudomonadota; class Gammaproteobacteria; order Thiotrichales; family Thiotrichaceae; genus Leucothrix. Next base: position 6,349 of record CALKXC010000009.1, read on the forward strand.
GACGCATTTCTGGCATCGCAACTTTTGACATGGTCGCCGCTGTCGCAAGCGATGAACCGCAAATCGCTGAGAACAGCCCGCAAGCGGTGATCGTCGACATTGCCAGACCACCACGGCGATGTCCTAAGAATGAGAAGGCTGCTCGATAAAGCTCCTTAGCCATACCACCACGCTCAACCATCAAACCCATCAGGATGAATAACGGAACGACCGATAAACCATATGACTGGCCCGCATCGATCACTAAGCGACTGGCGCTAGACATGGCTGCACGATATCCAGACAGCTCACCAAATCCAATGACACCCACTAAACCTAATGCAATACCCAGCGGCATACGCATAAATGCTAGCAGCAGTACCGCTGCAAACCCTATTAATGCAATTGTCATAGCGTATCCCCACTCTCTTCTTCAACCACACCAGGCTTACTCAATACCAACAGTAATCTCAATAGGGACATAAAGGCCGCACTAAAAATGGCTAGCGTTATAAACCCTACGATGATGTAACGAGGAATAGCGAGGTACTCAGTTGTATCACCATCTTCCAATGCTCGAATCGCATAGTCATAAACCCGATCACCTAACACCACAGCAACGCCAATTGAGATGACAAGCAGTACAATGGCCAATATCCAGCCGATGTAACCTTTTTTCAGGAATGAAATGAGATCCACAATGATGTGATCACCTTTCAAAAACATGATGGGGAACGAGAAGAAGATTATGCCAGCCATGCAAATCCGTACCAATTCGACCGCGCCAGTGAGTGGCATGGTGAATATGTAGCGCCCGACTACATCAATACAGGTAAGTACCACTAGGATGAGTAGAATAACGGCTGCGATGTTCGCAGCAAAAAGGCTGGCACTATTTGCCAGCCTCTCTGTTTTATCCAAAAAACTCTTCATTTATAAATAGCCCTTTACAGAGTTTTTCGGAGTGTCTTACTTAATGTTTGAAAGCATGTACTCAAGTGCAGCTTTACCATCAACACCACGACTATCAACTTCTTTCAGTACATCAGCGGTAATGCCAGCCGTTGCTTCTTTGTAGTGTGCTCTTGCTTCGTCACTCGCTTCGTTTAGCACTAAGCCAAAGTCTTTCTGTGCAGCAGCAATACCCACTAAATCCGCTTGATCCCAGAACTGACCAATACGTCTAGCCATCTCAACACCGCGCATGCCATCTACACAAGCTCTATGCTCATCAGACAAACCCTCGTAACTTTCGTTACTCATGATTAAACCGAATGATGTTGTGTACATTCCATCTGGATTAGACAGTGCATACTTTGTCAACTCAGCCACTTTGAAAGAGTAAAGTGTCTCAGCAGGGAAGAAAACACCATCGGCAACGCCAGAAGCTATTGTTTCGTATACTGCAGGAGCTGGAACGTTAACACCCGCAACACCTAGCGCCTTACCAACTGCGTTAGCGACACCACCACCGACACGAAGCTTCATGCCTTTTAGGTCTTTATAAGAAAGAATCTCTTTAGTGGTATTAAGCATACCTGGGCCATGTACGAAGTTAGCTAGGACTTGAACGCCCTTTGCTTCCTTAGCCGCAGCAAGGTACTTTTCTTGTGTCATCTGGTAAGCAACAGAAATTTGCTCTGCGTTACCTGGAACACCCGGTAGCTCTGCCAGCTTAGTCGTTAGGAATTTACCCGGCGTGTAACCGTGAACGATCCAACCCAAATCAGCAACGCCATCACGAATCGTGTCGTACTGTGCAGGTGGTGGCGCAAGGCCATTTTCGATTTTTACTGTTAGGCTGCCGCCTGAACATTCTTTTAACTGCTCACCAATCCATGGGAATACGTGTGTTGCCATGGTGTGCTTAGGACCAGCCCAATGTGAAGCTACAAGTACTTTGTCAGCTGCGGTTGCAGTAGTCGCAAATCCCAGAGCTGTGACAGCCGTGGCTATAGCTATAGATAATTTTTTCATTTTGTCTCCTGATTTCTTCCTCAAATTCTCAGGATTAGTATCTAGCGCAGATATGAATCTGTCAACACGACCATTGGTTAAATACTTAAAGCGGTTGTAAATAACAGATAAGTACAATTCCAACAAAAGAGGGCCTGATAAGCAATTCGCTCACTCAGCTTCGCTGATTATCGTTTTTTGAAGCCAAAACGATAGGATGCTTCGCTGAATTACTTATCAGGCCCTCTTTTTTACTTCTGTCACTGAAAGAACTAGCCGCTTGTATCTAAAAATGTCATCGACTTGGTAACATCATCAATTGCTTTAACTTGCTCTAAGAACGGCTTTAGCAGCTCAAGCGGTAATGCACTTGGGCCATCACACAATGCTTCAGAAGGATTAGGGTGAGACTCTAAGAATAAGCCTGCTATACCAATGGCCATACCAGCACGGGCTAACTCAGTAACTTGAGCACGGCGTCCACCAGATGCTGCTGCGTCAGAAGCGCGGGTTTGTAGAGAATGGGTCACATCAAAAATGATTGGCTTGTCGCCACTAACGCGCTTCATCACACTGAAACCCAGCATGTCGACGACTAGGTTATCGTAACCTAGCATCGTACCGCGGTCGCAAAGCATGACTTCTTCGTTGCCAGCTTCGGCAAACTTCTCAACCACATTACCCATTTGATGCGGGCTTAAGAATTGTGGTTTTTTGATATTAATGGGCTTACCAGACTTGGCCATCGTGACGACCAAGTCGGTTTGTCGAGCTAGAAAAGCAGGGAGCTGGAGCACATCAGCCACTTCGGCAACCGGTGCTACCTGAGCGGGTTCATGAACATCAGTGATAATTGCAACGCCAAACTCTTCTTTTACTGCGCGGAAAATCTTCAGCCCCTCTTCCATACCAGGACCACGGTATGACTTAATAGAGGATCGGTTGGCTTTATCAAACGACGCTTTGAAGACTAGCGGGATAGATAAGGACTCACAAACCCTTACGTACTCTTCACAAACCTTGAGCGTGAAGTCTAAGCTCTCTAGAACGTTCACTCCGCCGAACAAAACAAACGGCAAATCATTTGCCAACTCGATACCTGAAAATTTCATCGCTAACCTATGCTGTTGCTGCTGTGTGCCAGATAAAACCTTTAACGTCGATCATATCTTTTGGGTTTAACTCAGCAAGCTCGGCTGAAACATACTTGGCAAATGACATGACTGACTCATAAGTTTGCCAATTTAGCTGTGCTTTGTAATGAAGCTCAAAGCGGCAAACATCCGCTGATTGCTGCATAAGCTTTGGCTTAACAAACATATGCTCTTTAGGGTAAAAGATGAACAAGAAATATGTAGCAAGTGTCCACTTTCCGGCGCCAAGAATATCCAACACCGTTGAGAAACGTTCAAAGCGATCTTTTAATGGGGCTTCGCTGTACAGCAATTCAAACAGGGCCTTAGCAAACATCTCCTGCGAGCGTTCTTCAACTAAACCATTCTTTAGGGTTAGACGCTCGTTAGGGAGGATTAGGGTAGTGGCGTTCAAAACCTTTAATGTGCGTTTTGCCACTTCAGCATAGTCTGAGGCGGCAATTAATTCTTCAAAACGATCTTTTGGCAATAGCTCTATTGCCATTTCATGTGCTTTTTCTTTCTTAGCTCTATCTTCACCAGCGAACTTTTCGTTCTGAAAACCCTCTGGGTACATCTCAACGAACTTATCAATAAGCTTTGAGAATTTTTGGTACTTGATTCCTGAAGTTGACACATCAGCCTTCAAGTTATCTAAGCCACTATGGTTTGATTCTTCACCCTTGACTTTAATTGGCTCAACATACTTTAAAAGTATTGTCTTCTCGCCTGCATCAACGAAAAACACATCCACTTTTTCGCCATTACTGTTAGCCAATACCTTCCCTAGTCCCCAATCTTCTTTGATTGGATGCCTGACTCTATCGCCCTTCCTGTAGAACATTTTACCCCGCTTTGGCTTTTGACCTTGCATAGAAATGTAACGCCAACCACTGGCGTACCTCGCGGCTGATAACCCTCATAATCATGACCGCGGATTACTAGTGTACCATTGTCGGAAGGTGTTTAAATAATTTGTAACAATGTATGCAATTTTTTATTCAGTTCGCAGTCAACCAATACCGCCCAAACATATCCGGTTTTCATTCCCTTTCAAGCCGTAAATTGTTATTATATAAGGCATTAATTCACCATTCATTTGGGTGAAATTCCCACTCATAAAAATACTATTTTAATAATTGGAGATGACCATTTCATGGCTATTTTTGGAAAGCTTTTCACACTGATTGCCTTACTTGCGCTGGTTGCACTCGCTAATCCGACAGGTTATAGCTATTACCACTATGCGATTAACTACCCATGGGCGGTCAATACTGAAAGCGGATTGATGGCTTTAGTCGGTTGCGTACTGGTGTGCATAGTGATGTTCTTTTTCTGGTCCGCATGGCGCACGACAGAACTGATGGGAAAGTTTATCTTTTTCGTGGTGCTTGGCGTCGGTTGTTTTCTTGCCTATACAACCGGTGTGTTTGCTAACCGCTACTACACTTCTTGGTTTGTCATTGGCGTACTTTACATGTTTTTCTTTTGGGGAATGTTCTACCCAAGACTTAAGTACTCATTGTTCAAAACACGCAGTGTTGATGACGTCGAGGCAGAGTAAAGATACATTGGCAGCCTAAAACCATCTCAAAAAACAACGGAGACCACTGACTTCAGAAAACTAAAAAGAATAACAGCAACACTCAGCCACGAAAAAGGAGGGAGTAATGAGTAGAAATACAAAATTATTCATTATTCTTTCCCTTTGCGTCGGCATCGTACTCTCAGTCATTTACAATGAAACACTTTGGAATATCATTCTTCTCGGCGCTCTACTAGCCAAGAAATTTCTATTCAAAGGGCTCTTAATTTTAAAGAAGTTTTTCTTTAAAAAGGGCATTGTATCTTTCTCGACCATTGCATGGAAAAGGGTATTAGTGAGCTCTGCTTTAGCCCTAAGCAAACGAGCGATCATTAATACCATTACTGGTTTCTTTCAGGAACGGGTCGTGAAACCCCTAATCCATCCGCTGACTCGCTACCTTAAAATTCGCTGGATATTATTTAAAGCATCTAACATCTGGAAGAAGATCACGACGATAATTTTTGGCTCTGTGCCTGCCACCATTGCACTTTGGCTAATTGGGATAATTGATGCCATTATGCTGCTATTGAAGAGCTTCTCTTTAGCTCAGTTTCTAACGTTCATTTTGAAGTTTATTACCATGTTTTTGGTGTTTTTCCAGGGGCTATGGAAAACATGGGTTCAGCCTTACATTGATTTAATTGTAATCACGATACTGTTTAGCTTTATCGAAAAGCTGCCAATCATTGGTCCAGTGTTCCGTCGTGTTAGAATTACCATCAAGTAGAACTGGCGTCATTTTAAGTATCGTAAAGAGCACGTCATGAAGCATCATGTAGATGCGAACGTGAATGCTTTTGGCGAAAAGATCCATAAGCATGTCAACATGAAGAAAGAGATTTTGGAGGCCAAGGTACAGGATAAAAGCCAAAAACCAACTACCTCTGATGAAGCTGAGCATTCAGATGACAAGACTAACGCTGAGAAAGCCGATCCTGATAAGGTCTAAAGTTTAACCTACCGCTTGCTTAGCATCGACACACCGAGTATCACCAGCAACATGCCGCCAAAATGAGTCAACCCAAACGGCTCATCTAACAACCAAACGGCTAGCGCGATTGTAAATATTGGCCCTGCTGTTCCTACAATACTGGAGCGTGACGGGCCAATTCTAGCGACGGCTTCAGCCATCACAAAGCTCGGAATAACCGTGCAGAAAAAAGCCAATAGGAAACCATAACCCCAAACCTCAATGCTTTGATTCAAATCAGCCAGCTCATGAGTCGTACTAAAATGCACCATCATGTAAACAATAGAGGCTAGCATCGAAATTGCTGTAAACAGGCGACTTCCTATTCGACTGATATAAACTTTGCTAAACACGACGTAACAGGAAAAGCTAAATGCCGCAGCAAGTACCAGTATGACGCCGATTGTCGCGCTCTCGCCCACCTCGCCTACTTCAAACCAATACAGCAGCATGACACCGCTGTAAGTGAGAAACAGCGCAATAATGACCTGTTTGCTTATCACTTCTTTTAAAAACAGCCAGCCGAGCAAGGTTGTCATGAGGGGAAAGGTGTATAAGGTTAGTCGTTCTAATTGCGTGGAGATATGGGTTAGCCCTTCCATATCTAAGTAAGCTGACAAGTAATGTCCAATAAAACCCAGCACACAAATTATTAGAAAATCGTTTCGTGTTGGCATTCTCTTTTTTTCTTTGAGCACCAACCAAAGCATCATTACGAGGTAAAAAGGCATTGCGATTAGCAGCCGTAAGGTTAGCAATGTCGTTGCATCGACACCTTCACGATAAGCCAATTTAATAAAAATGGCTTTCAAACCAAATAGTGCAGTCCCTACCACAGCCAACAGAATACCTGTACGAAGATTTTTATCTTCGAGGAGTTGCTTAGCCTGACTTAAACTTTCTTGAGAATCCCGCATAATAGTTCCAGATGAACGACGGGTAATACTGGGGGATTAAACAATCAAAGGGAAGTAGATTTGAAATCGAGTTTCGCTTTCTACTTCCAATTGATTAAGGAGGAGGAAATCATCTTACGGGGAGAATAATATCCAGAACCCCTCTTCCCATCAATTGAAAGTATTTAACCCCTGAGTTTAGAAAAACTAAACCAAAGTAGTCGATAAAAGCCTATGGATACGAAAGCTAATCCGATGCTTTTCAAGGTTATCACTTTTATGGCGCGATAATTGCTTCAGTTAATTTATATGGCTAACTGTGGAAAGCAATTATGAAAGCATTACTACTAAGTGACAATGTCGACGCTTATATAGAATACGAAAACAAATTAAAAAAACATTTAACGGATGCTGGTTTCGATCAGCAATTTTCAGCAGAAGGTTGCTATACCTTGCTATATCAATTGGTTCAACACAAACCAGATGTCGTCATCATCATTACTGAAACCCCTACCGAGGAGCTCTTAGATACTATAAAGCATATTAAAAACGAGCTTCCACTGCCTATTGTCGTGATGGCCAAACGCAGTGATACAGAAACCACTTTAGCCACAACGTCTTGTGGAGTCAGTGTTTACATCATTGATGACTGGCCTTTGGCTCGCATTAATAAAGTACTTGAGGTTGCACAGGCGCGTTTTCAAATTCAGCAACAGCAAGAGTCCAAATTAATCCTCTATAAAAACCGATTAGAGGGCCGGAAATACTTAGATAAAGCCAAAGGAATTCTGATGGAGCATCGTAAAATCAGTGAAAACGATGCTCATGGACTGCTTCGAAAAATGGCAATGGATCAAAATTTAACAATCAGTGAAGTTGCTCAAAAAATGATTGAAGCTCAATCGGTATTGAAGGGAAGCCCCAAGCGGCCTTAATACTAAGTAACTCAACATGCGCACCAAGAAGGTGCATTGATTGCACAAACCACCCCGATTTCGCTCCCTATCTAACGACCCAGTGAATTCAAACAAAAGTAAATCAATTAAAACAGCCACTTAGAAACTTGGCATGGCACTTGCTAACACTTTAATAGATCAGTTAACGATGACTGAGTGAAGAACAATAA
>CALKXC010000010.1 GCA_938004025.1 uncultured Leucothrix sp.
ACGTTGACGTTGCAAAAGGGCTTCACGAACTTCAATGATTGAGGCGACTTGAGAAGCTGCTTCCCCTGCACTCTCACTGCGAATTGCTTTGCTTACATTGACACCTTCAAGAATCGTCTCAACAACACCATCCTCATTTGGGATGAATTCAATATCTAGATTGCGGGCAATTTCAGCTAAGGCAGGAAGGTCGTCAAAAGCGCAAGCTTTCTGCTTTGCAGAATAAGCGGTCAGGCGGTATAAAGAACCACTGTCCAGTATGTGCCATGATAATGACTGGGCTAACCTAGTGGCAATAGTTCCTTTACCAGCGCCAGCTGGACCATCAATCGTAATTATAGGTATTTCTTGCATATGAAAGAGAGCATATTTGCTAAATGCTGAATTATGCCCTCTTTTAAGAGAGGTGACTATTGAACGATGTGTTTTACAGCTTCTGACTTTAGAAAAAATATAGATTTAGCCGTTAACTTTAAGCAGCTTTTTTGATTAATCTATTGGCTTTTCGTTTTTGCAACTCACTTCCACCTTCAATCACTTCCTCCAGAATGGACCGTGCTGAAGCGAAATCAGATACCTCAAGGTAGGCCTCAGCCATGTCAAGTTTAAGGTCCATTTCCAACGTGCCTTCATCGAACATCTTAAATACATTTTCTTCAGGATGTATGTCTGATTGAGCCGCTAGCTTTCCTTCGTAATTTTCTGTTTCGAGTAAGTTACTGAAGTTGTTGTTTTCATCAAAAGGATCTATACCGGATCCTTTCGGAAGGTCCTTTGAAGATTTCTTCTTTCTTCTAGTGGCAATAAGCGTTGTTAGCATTAGCATTAATAAAGCGCCGCCAACAACTGCCATTCCGACTGGTAATTGAAATTTACCTGATAGCAAGCTGATGGTAGATTCATTGCTTGAGTCATTATAAAAGTTTACGCCTGGCTGAGTGTCCTGAAGAAGCTTTTGAAGCTTTTGGTTTTCTTCAGTTAGTAATGCAATTGTTTGATTAGCTTGCTTGCTGTTGTTGTCGTTATTGGAGAGCGTGCTTTTTGTGTTTGCCAATTCAGCTCTTAAAGCATTTGTCTCTTCTTCAACTAAGCGCAGCTTTTCTTGAAGAACAACCAACTGATTGAGGTCCTCCGTTTTTATAAGCTTGGGCTCGTTAGTCTTCATCACCTGGGTAAGTCGGATGATTTCAGCATCCAGTATTCTAAGTTGCTCATCAGACTGCTTGCTTTCAGCTTCTAATTTCAGCACTTTTTGTTCTAAGCGCTGAGTCTCTCTTTTAAGATTACCAACTTCTTCAATCAGGCTTGACCTTTCTGCATCAAGGAAAACTATACGGCCTTTCATTTGCTCAACGGTAAGCTCTGGGGCGCTACGATCAATTAAATCGTTAAGCAGTTCATTTTGTTTTTTTGGAGGACTTACTGAAACGCGGTCTTGTGTAATATTATTCCAACGGTCACCCGGTAAAACTAGAGATGAATTTAACTTCAACAGATTCATATTTCCATTGAGGAAAGATGATGGATTAGCGGCTACAATTTGATTCATCATCACGAGTTGTGATGACTTAGGGCCCGTATACAACCGGTTTAGTATTTTGCTAAGCGTGTCATTAGCTTTGACTGGACCATAGACTGAGTCTGCAATCGATGGTTTTGAAATCGCTAGAGAAGCACAAATAAATATAGAGAGCGTAGTTATTTTTATGCAGCTAGTATTACGGGTATTTAGTGACATCTTCTACTCGCTAAACCCATCGCCAATAATTCGTTATTGACTTAGGTATGTTTTATTATTTTAATAATTAAACGAATCTTGTCACAATGTAACACTATGTCTATTTTCTGCCGCTAAAAACTGACAGACGGTCGCCCTATTGATTTACCTCTAGATTATTTGAGCTTTAAGCTTTTCTGCCGTCGAACGATGCTCATCGTTTCCTTCTTCCTGAACTTCCTCTAATAGCGACATAGCAGCAGGTGTGTCATTAATTTCTGCATACGTTTCAGCTAGCAGCAGTTTTAGCTTAACTTCTGTTGATTGATAGGAAGTTAAGGGCGAAGTTTCAATTACTTTTTCAGCACTTGTGTCAACGGAGGAATCTGTACTGCTTGTACTTGCAACCGCTGTCGCTGCTACAGCCGCAGTAGCAACCATGCTAGGATCTAAGATTGCTACTCTTGAAGGGTCTCTGCGTGGTGGTACGCGCAGTGTCTCAATGTCAGGTTCATGCAGGGCACTTTCATCGGCCGCGCGGAACACTAACTCCTCTTTCTTAATTTCATTTTGAGACTCTGGTTTTACCTGCGTATCTGTCTGAGGCACTGTTGTGCTCTGTACTACTTGAGCGGCCGATCTACGACTTCTGGTAAAGAACATCATTAAACTTGTGAAGCCCAAGGCAAAAGAACCGAGCAGTAAACCCCATAGCGGAAATGCGACGGGCTTTTCGATTTCACTCACAAGGAGTTCTTTTGTTATTGGGCCCTGTAGCAAAGTTTCAAAAGTACTTGTTTCAGTCAGGGTAATAATGCTCGGTTTTACCTCAGCCTCTTTCTGGACAGACGTTAATGACTCTATTTCTGTTTTTGTGTCGGACAAAGCCAGTGTAAGTTCCGCATTTTTATCCCGTAGTGACGTCAGCTCACTTTCTGAAGCACTTATTGATGCATTTGCTTCTTTGAGATCGGACTCAAGCGTATTTAATAAACTCGTTTGCTCTGCTATTTTCTTATCAAAATCACTATTTAAGTCGGCTACAGCTTTTTGATGTTGTTCATTTAATTCATTAATTTTTGCTGTTGAATCAGCGGCTGATTGATTAACTTCACTTGAAGCCGTTTGAACCTGTTGATTGAGTTTATCTTCTAGGTCTTGGTAGTCCGACTGCAGTTTTGCAACGGCTGTAGCGTGTTCGTTATCAAGAGATTCAGCGCTGGATTTTAGATCTGCAACTGTTTGTTCTAGCGCATTAATTTGTTCCAGCTTCTTCGCTAGTAATATTTCATTTTGCTCAAGCTGTTGACTAGCCTCATCACTAACACCTGCTGTATCAGATGCTGACTCTGCTTTTGTCGCTAACAAAGCATTTTCTTTTTGTAAGCTCTCTAATGATTGCTTTAGCTGTGTGATTTCTGCCTGGGCAGTGTTAAGTTGGCGTGATGTTGATTGATTATCGGAATCTAATTGTTCAATCCTAGCATTTAATGCTTCACTTTGAGTATTTGACTCAGCTTGTAAACGTCTTAGTTTTAACTGAGCCTCATCTCTTTCGTTTCTAACTTGAGTAAGCGTTTGATTCAGAGAACTTGTAACGGAAGCAGCGCTAGCAGCAGGTTGGGATGGTGTTGTAACGGCTGGACTTGGCGCCGAGGCACTACTAGCAGTAGCGCGCGAGCGGCGAATAGTCGCGTCGCTCGGGAGTGTTAACATCACTCCCTGCTTGACTAAGCCCATATTGTTGTAAATGAAAGCTTGCGGATTTAACCGAAAGATCTCTCTCATTATTACGTCATCTTCAAAAGGACTAACTAAATAATTTTCATTGACGATACTACTCAGTGTTTCCCCTGCTTTTAGAGGACCATAAAGAGTATCAGCTTTGGAGACAGCTGAAACTCCCAATAGAATGAAAACTGAAAGAGACAGTTTAACGAGTGGGTAACGACTTAAATTTAAATTATTCATAGAAAGCCTTAAAGGATTTTGGCGATACTTTCTGCTGCACGTTTTACATCAAGAAATATTAGACCGAGTCGTGCATTAGGCTTAGCTAATACGGTTACTACGGACTCACTCCCAGCATGCGTCATCAAGATATAACCGTGATCACCCTTGATAAGGACCTGCTCTAACGTTCCACGTGCTAATTCTTGAGCGGTGCGATCACCCAACGATAGCATCGCAGCACTCATCGCACCCACCCTATCTTCATCCATTGCAGCGGGTAATAGTGCTGCCATCATTAAACCATCCTTAGATAAAACGGCGGATGCTTCGATGTCCGCTGTAGATCCATTTAAGTCACTTAAAATTGAATTAAGCATTTCTGCACGCATGCGTTTACTCCTGTGAAGTATATTTTAGTTAAGCACCATTGGACTGTTTGTGCCGTAGCGACGCTCTAAAGCCCAAATAAGTTGTGTGAAGGCAGGTTGGTTGAACTGTGGCATCCCACCTACTATCAACGTAAAACGATCTTTTCCGATGTATAAAGGCCAAAAGCCAATTTCACTGTGACCTGAAGCATCAATCAAGCCCCAAGCTCTTTGACGGTAACCTAGGTTACCTTTCAGCACATCCTTATGCCGTTTATAAATTGCGGTTAAGCTAGCACTTAAAGCAGCCAACTCTTCGGCAGCTTCATGCGGAAAACCTGAGCTACCTAAGTAAAGTCCCTGCCCTTCAGCTAGCACTGCACGTCCATCATCCGATAAACTTTGCAGCAATTCAGGCAGCAAACTTTCTAAGCTTCCACTCGGTGCTGTCTGACTATTTTGCTGGCCATAAATGAACCCAGCATCTTGTAATAAATGAACAAATTCAAGCGTCTCAGTTTCATCACTCAAACCACTGAGTTCTTTAGCCATATCAATGCTAAATGCTGGAGTCTGATCAACCGTTAATAAGCGGTGCAGAAACTGTCGTCCAAATTCTTCAGTGTCATCTTGAACGGTGTAAAAACTTCCGCCTGGAGTTACCCCCATAAATAAATCTTCGCTTGAGGTGTAATCACTCATAATATTTCTGCTCCAGGTGCTAGGGACATCAACATTGCCTGTATCAATAGCGAGACATCATCTCGTTTACGTGCATCTATTTCAAAAACGGGCGCTTTAATTTTTAATTGATCTAACCACTGTCGATAATCATTAACGTTGGGAACACGATGCGTGTCCATTCGGGTTATACCAACCACTAATTGCTGAGCCTCAATAAATTTCTTAAAGGCCTGAGTATAAAATTTTAGATCTTGCTGTGGATCTTTACGGGAGTTATCGATGAGTAACACTAAACCGATGCCTCCTTCTGTCAAAATATCCCACATAAAGTTAAAACGTTCTTGCCCAGGTGTTCCGTAAAGGTGTACCCGTTCATTTTCACTGAGCTTGATCATCCCATAGTCCATCGCTACGGTAGTCGCTGGCTTTCGAGCTTTAGCCATGTCGGAGGCTTGCTCATCAGTGGTCACAATCTCAATATCACTTATAGATCTGATGGCGGTGGTTTTTCCAGCCCCAACCGGACCCGTGAATATTATTTTCCGATTTTCTGTACTCATATCACCCCCCCACCAATCGTTTGAGTAAGCGTGAGAATAAACCTCGTGGGGCATCTTTGGAACGGGGCACGGATTTTTTGGTAATCAATTTTTCAGGATCCTGTTCGATCAAACCTAGGCTGTTGGTCGCGTTGTAGAACGAAAAAACATAGCGTTGAGGAATATTCAATGATTTTGCAACATCAAATGCATTCATCGATGTTGATGACCATTGGGCTGCTATTGGCATGGCATGAGGAAAATTTTCCAGTCGTGTCAGGCTGGGCCAATGCTTGAGCCCTACCACTTTCTTTGGGTCTAATGTTCTGGGTAAACCACCTTGAGCCGATAACAAAGTAGAAGTCCAAACAAACGCTTCCATGTCGTATAGAGCGGAAGCTTGTTGGGAAATCATATCGTTTAATTCATGAATCTCTTGTGTGCTCAAGATATGCATTTTGCCGCCTTCACTAATTGTGCAGGACTTTATTAAATCTAAGAATTCATCTTCGTAAATATTAATGCCGCAGAACACTCGGTGAATCTCAGGCAAAACATAAATTCTTGCTTTAGGGAAATTTAGTAAAACACCTTGTTGGCACTGCCTAGCTAGTCTTATTGCATCTTTTAAACTTGATAGAAAGAAACTGTCGTCAGTGTAAAAGTCTTTTAGATCAGAATTGGCTGCAATATCGGGTTTATCACCGCAAAGCATTATCGTGCGGCTTTCATTAATTGATTTAGACGCTTCCTCTGAAATTTCAGGAGTAGGTTCTATATCCTTAGTTTCAGCTGAAGTTTGTTTATTCTCATGAGTTTCAGTATCTAAGTTAGTAGAAAGGTCGGGTTGCTTATCTTCCTCTTTTTCTACTTCGACAGTGACAGCCGTATCATTTAATGGTTCATCGTCTGCTAGGTCAGGCGAATCCTCATCCACTTTCTTAACCAAAGGAATTGCAGCTGCCCCTAGGGATGCAATCTCAGGAGGTCGTTGTCGAGTGGTTTGTACAGGAGGATGGAGTTGATTTGACTCAGTTAACCCTAAATCAGTAGGAGGATAAAGCTCCGCGGTTTCGTCAGCGTTAGGCTCAACTCCACTATTAGCAAGCTGCTTTTGTAAAGTTTCAGCAGCATCTAGCAAAGATCGACTCGTTAGAGGTTTTGCAAGCCAAATAGCGTTCTCTAGAGAAACCTCTGAAATGGACAAGACTAAGGCTGGTTTACCCCACTGCTGATATTCTTCTTCATATTTCTGTCTAGCAGGAGGGAAATCATAATCTATCAGAACTACGCTTGCCTTTTCTTGCGAGTCTACGCAACGGAAAACGTTTTGGCCAAGCTTTGCAAAAAAGAAATCTAAAATTGCTTTATTATGTGTTCCCGCATCGTCAAGACAGACGTTTAGTGGGTTATTTTGTTTGGAATTTTCAATCATTAAACACCATCACCTTCAATTGGCACTTTGTTGTGGTGGATTCCATTCTTCGCTAAGTTCCCTGCCCAGACCTTCTAAAACTGCTTTGAGTCTATACTTGCTTTCCATATCATTGGTATAGTCATAAACACGCAACAGTTCTTCTTCCGTCCGGGGATCTCCATCAGGGTTTAGTAATTCTTGCTCAAGCAGTTCTTGGGCTTTATCCAGTTGACCGTAATCAAGACAATCAATGGCTTCTTGATAGTAACTCTCGTAACTCGTGGATTCTCGTTGTTGCTGTACTAACAGTGGTTCTGACTTGCCTGTTAGTCCGGTTGCTAAAACTGAACCCTTTAGGTAGCGATCGTCGTAAGCTGATGCGTAATCACTTTCTAACCAGTTTGAAAAATAAGACTGATTTTCTTCTGACAATTTTGCTTTGCTCATCTCAAAGAGTTCACGCCTTAAATTAAGGCCCTTATCTTTAAGCGCAATGAAACAATCTTGCAAAGAACCCGCAAGTTGATCTTGATCCTGATTCATTAAAATACGCTGTACTTGTGCACGAAGATCTAATGGATAACGTTTCACATGCTGAGAGAGATAGCGTCTTCCGATGGGGGTCGAATGCTTTTCACTAAGCTGTAAAGTCTTAAGGTTATCCATACTGAACTTCGCGGAAAGTTCATACATATTTGTTGCATCCGTTTTTTTACGGTTTACATCCATATGACTATTTACCCTAAATCCTGATTGACACTCAAGAGATCCAGAATGGAATCCCGACTCTATAAGAATGATAGAGAAAAAGATATATGAAGAGTAAATTATTCTGATGAAAAGCTTTAATACTGATGATAAAACGTTCAGTTATTAATATAAGCAATGGCTTGTTGAAAACTAATAGACGGCGATTATCTGGATTTATTGCAATTTAGTCGCATCGTAGATTTAACGATTGAAATCTAAAATCATCCAGACTTATACTGTAGCTGAACAAAAACAAGCCTCTATTTGCTTTTATGCACCCCCTTAATGCGTAGAGCAACCCCCAATAACAAGCCTATAGGCACAAGTATATGTTCGGAAAAAAAACGGCCCCTGTTGCTGCACAAACACCACGTAAGAGAATCGCTTCTCAATTAGAGCCTGATATTGAACTCGTTGGCGATTTATCGTTTTCGGGCTTATTGCAAGTTAAAGGCAATATCTATGGAAATGTCATTGCTGCCACTGATACCGATGCAACTTTGCTAATTGAAGCCGGTGCGACCATTACTGGAGAGGTCAGAGCACCTTATATACGGATAAGAGGTAAAGTCACTGGAGATGTCTTTGCTACGAGTAGAATTAGTATCAGCGCAAGCTCCACAGTGATCGGCGATATACATTACTCTGAAATTGAACTTGACCAAGGCGCCCAGCTTTCAGGAAGACTTATCGCTTTAAACGAAGATGCGTTGGTTGGTTAATAGCAAAAAACTAACTGTTAATCTTGTCGCTAATCTCACCTCGGGCGGGCAGCTTAGCGTCCAAAACTTTGCTTATTTTTGCCCACTCGAAAAAAGGACCAGGGTCTGTTTTTCGGCCCGGTGCTATGTGCTCGTGACCTGTGATTAAATTCTTTTGCAGCCTCGGATACACTTCAAGTAGGCTTTTAATTACCCCACACAAAGCAACATATTGATTTTCACAGAAAGGCTCAGTGTCAGTTCCTTCTAGCTCGATACCTATTGAGAAGTCATTACAGACTTCCCTGCCTTTAAAACTTGATACGCCTGCATGCCAAGCACGTTTGTGAAAAGGTACGTATTGTATAATCTCACCATCTCTTCTAATCAGTAAATGAGAGGAAACTCTTAAGTGATTAATCTCTTCAAAGAATGGATGATCACTCACGCATAGACAATTGGTAAATAATTGATTGATGTGATCTGAACCAAATTGATCTGGTGGTAGGGAGATATTATGAATGACAATCAAGCTAATATCTGATTCATCAGGTCTATCGTCACAATTAGGGGAAGCAATATAGCTCGCTTGTTTTAATAAGCCTGATTGAGAACAGATTAGCAAAATTCACCCCGTGCAGTTGTAATAGACAAATAAAAAACCGGCTCAGACCGTAAACGAAATGAGCCAGAGGTACTGCTAGATTGGGGATTTACAGATTAAATCTGATCGCAAAATTTAACAAGTACTAATTGGATAGATTGCAAAAACTTAATCTAACCTTAACCAGTTAAGCCAAATTTTAATGCGCTCTGCTCGACCTTTTTGGTTTGTAATGAGTTAA
>CALKXC010000011.1 GCA_938004025.1 uncultured Leucothrix sp.
CTTTCTTTATGAGGAGTTTATGTTGTTTGGTATTTATCCAAATGGTGGAGAGGCATATCAAAAAGTTCGTAGCGTAATGAGCCGATCGGGTGATGCGAGAAGTATTAGTATTGGTTTGGAGCCTTTAGATGCTAATTGGTCATTGAGCTTGCACAATCAGGGGGCAAAATGAAAAACCTGATTAACATCGATTCTTTAACGGATATTGTATCAAACTCGGTTGGGATTCTTATCATTTTTGCCGTCATCAACCTGATTCACGATAATAATAAAACCTATGAACTCGAAATCCCCATAGAGCATGAAACTGACCTACGGCCGCTTTATATCATCAGTAAAGATGATCGCCTTCTCATATTGAATACCGAACAGGTCTTTATCAATGCCGCTCAAGAGGCAGGGAAAGGCGCTGCCAACAATAAGCGTATTTTTGATCTTGGCTATCAAGGTTTATTCGCGCAGATTGATGAGAAGAAAGGCATTTCATTTCACGCGCGTGGTACTGACGATTGGCCAAAATTTACAGAGTTGCAAAAGCCGGGCAGCGAACTACAAAAACAATTGCAGGCAATTGACCCTCAACAATACTTTGCGTATTTCTTTGTTTATGACGAAACGAATCCAGGCAGTAATTCGGGTAGTGGATTTGAGAGCTTTAGAGAGGCACGAAAGTACCTGCAAGGTCGGCAGGTTAAGTCAGGTTGGAAGCCAGTCAACTCTGATTTTCCACCCAGTATTTGTGACTTGAGCTATAGCAATGAGTGCCAATACTTACCTTCGTTTTTGGGCTCGGACGCAGCTGCAAAATCATCATAAAAAACCACAGGCCTAAAAAAGCCTGTGGTTTAATTTTCTTATAACACTAGGTTTGTTTTAGCAGTTAATCGGCTGCCATCTATAACCTGTGCCGCCATGCTTTACCTTGTAGGTCTTATTAACAAAGCGTGCTGGCTGATGAATATTTCGGTATTGCGCTGGTGATGCAAGTTGCTTCTGTTTCACATTTTGGAAAACAGCAGGGATATGCTTTTTAACACGTTGAGCAGGTCTAACCAGAACCTTCTGGACTACCGTGCGGTAGACCGCTGGAATTTTAACGCGGCAGAGAATCTCACCTGTTGCATTATCAATGCGAGTGACCGGGCCTTTTTTGCCTTTTTGCCATGCGTAATGGGCAGGTTTTACTAATACGCGCTTGCTTACCTGTGAGTACTGAGCCGGAATATAACGGTAAGTATGAGTAGCAGGGCGAACTAGGACGCGTTTGTTGATATGGCGATATTGAGGACCACGCACTAAAACGCGCTTATTAACTGCCGGACTAACCTGCACTCTTTTGACAACATTTTTGTACATCGGCCCCGTACGAACCTTGGCATAGCATTGACCAGGCTTTGCCGGCGGCATACCTGAGCTATGATTCGTATACGCAACACTTTGTCTCTGTATCGGCTTTGCCATTCTTTGTACAGGTTTCGCCATCGGCTGGCGGACATGCTGTGTTGGTCGTACATCATGGTGATGAATGTCAGGGGTTCTTGGTACGACAGTATCCTGAACTTGATGGTCATAAGACGTTGGCTTTATTGGTTTTACAATAGGAGCCGTTTGCATATCGGCAGCATAACTGGCTGCATGTGCAGCGTTGTTTGACGCTGTGATAATGGTATCTCTTACAATACCGCCATAACCGTCGGTGATAGCATTACCAGATCCATCTAAGACAGCCCTACCAACACCGCCTGAGGCTGCAGATGATGAGTTGCTGTAAACCTGTTGGCCACCGACTGACTGTTGTGATCCACCGCTGATTTGTTGTTGGCTACAGCCAGTTAAAAATAAACCAAGGACTAGGCTGCTAGACACAGTGAGGTTAAGTTTCTTGTACATGTTAGGAATCCTTTCTCTAAAGTTACTAAATGGGGGAAGTAACGATTAGTAGTTACCATAGAGATTCAGACGCGATGTAAGGCTAGAGTTCCAGCCAAGCGGTTACGTTTTTCTTATGAAGATGACAATTAGAAGTGATAGCCGGATGAAAATGATTAAAAAGCTACCTAAAATTATTTGTAAACGATAAACGGTAGTAATTATGCTTGTCTTGATTAACAAAAGAACAGCCGATAAGTGTATGATTATTTTACTAAGATGTAAAAACTAGGGCTTATATTGTGCGTTTTATTTTAATGATCTTGTTTTTCTCACTGCTCTTATTTGCCTACCCTGCCTGGCGACTGGGAGGATGGTTGCAGCTTCCTGAAACGTGGCACATTGTCTCAACATTAATCCTTTTTTCTTCGCAATTTGTTGCTCGTTTTGTTCTTCGAGATAATGTAAATCGGCTGACCTACTTATATCGACGTGCCGCTGATTTCTTTCTTGGTATGTCTCCTGTTTTATTAACTCTGGTGATATTGATTGAAGTTGTTAACTTATTTGCAGGCTTCTCGCCTCAGTCGCTTGAGATTCTGGCACAAGGTGCTTTAGCGATTACCTTGATCGCTGGACTTTGGGGATTAAGCGTGGCCTGGACACCGGATATTGTCACCGTTCGTTTAACATCAGATAAGTTGGGAAAACCCGTGCGATTTGTGCAAATATCAGATGTGCACATTGGCTCACGCACCGTTCGATTTTTAGAAAAAACCATCCAAAGAGTTGAAGCTCAACAAGCAGATTTTCTGTGCATCACGGGGGACTTTATTGATCAACCCGGCATTACCGAAGATAAATTGGCGTCACTGAAATTATTTAGCGGTAAAATTTATTACTGTATTGGAAATCATGAGCGCTACGAAGATCTTGAGGAAATTGTTACTCGGTTAGAGTCTTTAGGTGTTGAGGTATTAAGAAATCGTTCGATAACCGCTGATGGGGTGCAGCTTATTGGAATTGATGATCATGAAGATCCTGAGCAGGTTGCTAAGGTTCTACCGACGATCGATGTGCTTAAAGATGCTTTTTCGATACTGCTTTATCATCGCCCTGAAGGCATAGAAAGTGCGCAAGCTCACGGTGTTGATTTGAAATTGTCTGGTCACACGCACAATGGTCAGATCATTCCATTTAACAAAGCGGTAGACAAACGTTTTAAATTTACTAAAGGACTTTATCCCTTTAAAGGTTCATTTTTATACGTCAATGAGGGCACTGGAACTTGGGGGCCTACTTTGCGATTGGGAACTCGAAGTGAAATTACGGTCTTCGAGTTGACCCCTGCTTAGTAAGCCCCTTTGTGCTAGCTTTTTTACTATGCTTGGGCTGCTGCTAATGCTGCATTTAGTGTTTCGCTTGGGCACATAATGGCTGATGTTAATGCGGTATCGGACATATAGTATCCACCGATATCAACGGCTTGGCCTTGAACGACCGCTAACTCATCTACAATTTTTTGCTCATTGTCAGATAAGGTCTTAGCAAGCGTTGCAAACTTGGCAGCAAACTCAACATCTTCAGTTTGTGCAGCAATCGCTTCAGCCCAATACATCGCTAGATAGAAATGACTGCCTCGATTATCCAACTCACCCGTTTTACGCGAAGGAGATTTGTTATTTTCTAGTAGTTTACCCGTCGCCTCATCAAGGGTAGTTGCCAATATCTTAGCGCGAGTATTACCTGTTTTGATGTTCACATCTTCTAATGAAACAGCTATGGCTAAGAACTCACCCAATGAATCCCAACGTAAATGGTTTTCTTCCACCAGCTGCTGAACATGCTTAGGCGCAGAGCCGCCAGCACCAGTCTCAAACAATCCACCACCCGCCATAAGCGGTACGATAGACAACATCTTTGCACTAGTGCCAAGCTCTAGAATAGGGAATAAATCAGTCAGGTAATCACGTAAAATGTTACCAGTGACAGAGATAGTATCTTTGCCACGAAGAATACGCTCTAGTGAGAAACGCATTGCACGGAGTGGCGACATTAGCTGAATATCTGCGCCCGTTAGATCATGATCCTGCAAATAGACCTTAACTTTCTTGATGAGCTCTGCATCGTGTGGACGATACTCATCCAGCCAGAAAATAGTCGGAATTCCAGATTGCTTTGCGCGTGTTACTGCAAGTTTTACCCAGTCACGAATTGGAGCATCTTTAGTCTGGCACATTCTCCAGATATCACCCTGCTCTACATTTTGCTCGATCAAGACGTTGCCGTTCTCATCAACGATACGCGCAACACCATCAGCTGGAATTTCGAAGGTTTTGTCGTGCGAACCATACTCTTCAGCTTTTTGTGCCATCAAACCGACATTAGGAACGGTACCCATCGTGGTTGGGTCAAATGCGCCGTTGGTTTTGCAGAAGTTAACAACTTCTTGATAAATACGAGCAAAGGTACTTTCAGGAATCGCTGCTTTAGTATCTTTAGCTTTTCCATCAGGTCCCCACATTTTCCCGCCGTTACGAATCATTGCAGGCATAGAAGCATCAACAATGACATCGTTAGGAGCGTGTAGATTAGAAATGCCTTTAGCCGAATCGACCATGGCAAGTTCTGGACGGCCTTCATAACATGCGTGAATATCATGTTCGATTTCTTCACGGAAAGACGTTGGAAGGCTGGTAATTTTCTCGTAAACGCTACTGATTCCGTTATTAGGATTAACGCCTAACTTATCAAATAGATCGCCATATTTTTCAAATAGATCTTTGTAGAACACACGAACTGCGTGACCGAACACGATAGGGTGCGAGACCTTCATCATGGTCGCTTTCATGTGTAATGAGAACATGACGCCGGTTTCTTTCGCGTCATTTAACTCAGCTTCTAAGTAGTCACATAGAGCTTTTTTGCTCATGAACATACTGTCGATAATTTCACCCTCAAGTAACGCCGTTTTTTCTTTTAATACCGTTACTTTGCCGTCTGCGGTGACTAAATCCATGCTGACGGTACAAGCCTTGTCCATGGTTAGGCACTTTTCACTTGAATAGAAGTCACCTTCTCTCATATGAGCAACATGAGTGCGAGAAGCTGGGCTCCACTTACCCATAGAGTGCGGGTTCTTTTTAGCGTAACGCTTAACTGCCGGTGGAGCGCGTCGATCAGAATTTCCCTCACGCAGTACAGGGTTTACCGCACTTCCTAAGGCTTTTGAGAAACGTGCTGCCAGTTTAATATCTTCATCTGACTGCGGGTCTTCAGGGTAATCAGGGATAGCGTAACCCTTTCCTTGCAGCTCAGTAATCGCAGCGGTTAACTGGTTGATTGAAGCACTGATGTTAGGCAGCTTAATAATATTGGTATCAGGGTTTTGAGTCAGCCTTCCTAGCTCGGCTAGGTTATCAGGAACCTTCTGCTTATCAGTCAAGCACTCTGGGAATTCAGCAAGAATACGAGCGGCCACGGAGATATCACTGGTTTCTACTTCGATATCTGCTGCGCTAGTAAAGGTGCGTATGATGGGCAGTAATGAGTGCGTCGCAAGCAATGGTGCTTCGTCTGTTAGGGTGTAGATAATTTTGGACTGGGTACTCATTGTGCTTCCTCGATAGTAGTGCTGTTTAGTCAATCAACTGCGCACATTATATCTATATTGGAGTACTCACGACAGGTTAAACGAGTCTCAGGCTAACAAAAGCTTAATTCTAAGCCTTAGTATTAGTAAAAGTCGTTGTTAGAAATTTTAACAATCAGACACGAAAGGTTCAGGTTGCATGGATAACTGACTTAGTTAAAGTAGTTTCGGAGCCTTCCATCGGATCCTTAGGAACTAATCTGGCCAATACTAAAGAGAAAGCCGCCATCCCAGCGCCTGCATAAAAAACGGCAGCAGGTGAGGTTAACCAGATAACCCCAAAAGCAATCGGGACAACCACCGCTGCAATATGGCTGATCGTAAATGAGATTCCAGCTGTTGGAGCTATGTCAGCTGGGTCAGCAATTTTTTGGAAGTAGGTTTTTTTGGCGATTGCCATCGCAAAAAATAGATGATCTAAAATATAGAGTGCCACGGCCCAAGCAGCAGACTCAACAAGCGCATAGCCAACAAACACCAAGATTAATCCAAAGTACTCAATAGACAGTGTGCTTCTCTCACCAATTCGAGCAATGAGCTTACCAATTTGAGGGGCGATAACGATGTTTGCTGCCATATTGGCTAAAAACATGAGCGCAATTTCAGCGGCGGTAAATCCAAACTTTTCCACCATCAGGAAGCCTGCGAAAACAACAAATATCTGTCGTCTCGAACCACTCATAAACTCTAATAAATAGTAAAGCCAGTACCGCTTACGCATGACTAAATGTTTATTTTGCTCAACTTTTGCGGGGTATTGTGGAAACATTTTCCAGGCAAAGAAGGCTAATCCCATTGTGACGCCACCGCCGATTACATAGACGGTTTGCATGGAAACACCCACATATTCCAAACTGAAATAAACCATGCCGTAAGCAAATAGCGAGGAGAAAGAACCGACCGCGATCATTCGACCAAGCATTTTTGGTGCTTCTGTCTTGGATAGCCATTGCAGTTGTAACGATTGATTCACCGCTTCAAAGTAGTGGAACCCAATCGACATCAACAAGGTGGTGAAACAGAGCCCCCAGAAACTTGGAAGCCAACCTGTAATAACCACACCGAAGCCCATGATGAGTAACGAAACGACGGCGAGTGTTTGCTCACGAAAGATAAATAATAGAAAAATGACGGTAAATGATAAGAAGCCAGGAACTTCCCTTAAGCTTTGCAGTGCCCCCATATCCGCACCGTCAAACGCAGCATATTCAATTGCAAAGTTATTAATGAGGGCCGACCAAACTCCAAATGAAAACGGCATAGCCGCTGCCATAATGTAAAGCAGCACATTGGGTTTTCGCCATTCACCGTTTTGCAAGGTCGATAAAATAGAGTTCACAGGAATGACCCATTCGTTACAAAGGCTTATTGTAATGGAGTTAGGGGTGGGATGTTAGTTTTTGAGGTCGAACTAGATTAGGACGTTCTAAGAATCAAATCATCCAAAGACATCGGCTTACCCA
This sequence comes from uncultured Leucothrix sp., assembly GCA_938004025.1. GTDB lineage: Bacteria > Pseudomonadota > Gammaproteobacteria > Thiotrichales > Thiotrichaceae > Leucothrix. The sequence goes on from CALKXC010000011.1 coordinate 6,985, forward strand.
TAGCCCAACCCTGAAGCCTATCAACGCCGAGCTTAGTGAAGCATTCTACTTGCTGAGAGCTTTCAACTCCCTCGACGACAATAATCATATTCAAGCTTTTAGCCAGTTCAATAACACTTTCTAAAATGGCTGAAGTGCGAGGTTCTTCAAATCGATCGGTGTAGCAGCGGTCAATTTTTAGCTCATTAGCGGGAAGACTTTGTAGATAGGCAAAAGAAGCGTAACCAGAACCAAAGTCATCAATTGAGACTTTAAAGCCTCTTTCCTGAAGCTTGTTTACGTTGTTTAAGACCACTTGGTAGTCATCTATCATCATCGATTCAGTAATTTCCATCGTGATATAAGGCACTAACGCTTGGTGAGTCGTCATCTTTTCATCAAGCATTTCGATCAACTCGTTGTTGCTCAAATCCCTAGTGGAAAGGTTGATAGAAACCTCTACTGTACCCGAAGATGCATGAAGCAAGGGGAGTTCATTAAATACTTTATTAATGACCCATTTGGTTAAATCACTGATGCGGTGTGATTGTTCAAGTAAAGGAATAAACTCATCAGGTCTAATTCTACCTAGTTCAGGGTGATCCCAACGTGCCAATACTTCAACCCCCGTTATGCTCTCTAACTTAGTATCGTACTGTGGCTGCCACAATAGAAAAAACTCGCCATTCATTAACGAGTGATAGAAGTCAGTAATTAATTGATTACGCCTCGCCTCATTAAAGCCGATGTGCTCAGTGTAATAAGTGAAGGTGGTTTCATTTTTTATACCTTCAGATAGTGCTAATACACTGTTTTGGATAATCACATCGAAATCTTGTTGAGCATTATCAAAAACGTAGGCGCCAATAGATACTTTAAAATCAAAATGTTCATGAAACTGATCAATTGTCTTATTAATCGCTGTTTCAATAATGTCGATAATCGTTTGTTGATCTTCCTTGTTCAGTTGTCGACATAACAAAATAAAAGTATTTTGATCGCTGTGAAAAACTGATCTTTCTATCGGTAGATCAGTATGGGTATGGCTAAGGAAGGAGGTTTTATCAAGCTGACTTTGCGCTTCCTTTCCAAATCCTTCTAAAAAATCACAAAATGCTTTATGCCCCAAGGTTGTTTGTAAGCCGTCAAAGCCTGAAATCCAAATCTGCAGCAATGAAACGGGTGTTGTAAAAGTAGACTTCTTAAGTAGCCTTTCAAGGGCTATGTCATTGGGAAGTAAGCTTTGTCGATTGGTTAATTCTTGTAGATTAAACGCGCGTTTGCTGGTGCGAAGATTTAATAGCAGTATTCCTGAAATTAAAAATATTTCGATGAAAACGGCGAGGAATAATACATGATTGGTTAGCACGTTAGCAGTGATGAACCCCATTCTAGTGATCAGGTGTACAAAGGCTAATGGCACGAATGTCAATAGGATGATACGTAGCGTTATTGTTCTAAAATCTGCTTCCCAGAACTGCTTTGCTTCTTTTAAATAGGCATGAATAAGGATGTAGGCTGCAATCGGAATAGCAAAGATTACAACCAAAATGAATACCTTTAAGGCGAGTTCATAGGATAGAGAAATACCGAATATTAACGTCAATAAAGTGGCTGCAAAAAGAACATTGTGAATGCGCTTTATTAACACGGAAAACTGTTGAAATCCCGCATGCATCTGTTTAATTAAAAGCATAGTGAACAGCATGCAGCCGCTTAAGCCTAACATCGTTAATTTTTGAATTAGCTCCAAATCATGCAGTCCAAACCAAACGCTGATTGCGCCTGACTCGGTGAGTAAGTACACGATGGTAGAAACGACATAGCCCATGTATGAAACATAAGCTCTATCGTTTGAGAGTAAATAGATTCCGCTGCAATACAGTATAACAAGCAGCGCTAGTATCAGATAAATATACAGCCAGCTCTCTTGAAACTTTCCTTCAGAAATGTACTTTTCATGATCCAGTATTCTAAAGTC
>CALKXC010000012.1 GCA_938004025.1 uncultured Leucothrix sp.
ACGAACAGCTTCGAATGGCTAAATTGCGTGGAGCTATTCTATGAATCCTTTAGATGAGTTACGTGATATTCATTTGCCGCAAGCTATTAATTGGTGGCCGCTAGCGATTGGCTGGTGGTTGCTAATCGGGCTATTCCTCAGTTTGATTTTCTTTTTTTTGTACCGATATAATCGAACCAAAAAACAGCGTGAAATGGTTAATCACGCGATTGAATCGTTGCAAGAGTTAGAGGCTGATACTGAGCTGAATTCACAGGAATGGTTGCAAGCTTTGTCAGGATTACTCAGGCGTATCGTCATTAATCTGCATGGGCGCCAGTCGGCTGCTGGCTTGGTAGGTAATCAATGGTTGAGCTATTTGGATAGCCATAACAAGAAGAAAGATTTTAGCGAGGGTATGGGAAAGATTTTAGCCACACAACCTTATCAAGAAGTTGCTAATTACGATCGAAAAGCATTATCAGGATTGGTTCGGCAATGGGTGAAGTCTCAAGCTAAGGTAGGTAAAAGCAATGCTTGAATGGCAATGGATATGGGCGCTCTGGTTATTGCCGTTGCCACTGGTAATTTGGTGGATTAGTAAGCCTGTTAAACATCAAAACAGCTCTGCTTTGAAAGTTCCATTTTTACAGGAATTGCCTCAAGCGAAAGATTTGCCGAATCCTAGAAACTGGCGCTGGTTAGCTAGATTAAGTTTGCTGATAGCTTGGTGTGCTTTAGTTGCTGGACTTGCTCGACCAGTGATGGTGGGTGACTTGGTTCAATTGCCAGTGAGCGGGCGAAATGTCATGTTGGCCGTTGATCTTTCTTTAAGTATGCAAGAACAAGACTACCAGCTGGGTAATCAAATGGTAGATCGCCTGACCGCTACAAAGTTTGTCGCGGGTGAGTTTATTGAGCGCAGGGTCGGTGATCGTATTGGGTTAATTTTATTCGGGGATCAGGCGTATCTCCAAGCACCATTAACGTTCGATAGAAAGACGGTCCGTAAACTACTTGATGAGTCGGCATTAGGTTTGGCCGGTCGTAATACCGCAATTGGCGATGCTATTGGTTTAGCGCTGAAGCGTTTGAATGATGAACCCGATGCCGAGCACATATTGGTGCTTATGACTGATGGTGAAAATACCGCCGGTGTAGTTAGTGTTGAAGATGCAGCTCAGATGGCGGCAAAGAACAGTTTAAAAATTTACACGGTTGGAATTGGCTCACAGAGTCGATCAACCATCGATTTTTTCAGCCAGTCTCGTTCTTCAGGTGTGGATGAAGAAGCCCTAATAGCAATCGCTGAGATGACAGGTGGCCGTTATTATCGAGCAACGGATACTGAAACCTTCCGCAAAATCTATGAGCAGCTAGATCAGCTCGAGCCCATAGAAAGAAAGCAGCAGCAATGGCGACCACGAACCGATTTATTCTATTGGCCGTTAGGCATTGCTTTATTATTCGGGTTAATCGGTGTTGCAATCAGGGAGCGTAGCGAATGAATGCTTTAGCTGATTTTCATTTCTTGTACCCACTTTGGTTTTTACTCGTTCCTGTTGTTTTAGCTTTTTGGTGGTGGTTGTCTAGACAAAGCACACAAAGCCAAGCGTGGCAGCATTTTATAGATGAGCGCTTAAAGCCATTTGTTATTAGTGGTCAAGAAGAGGGTAAGTCGCGATGGTTAAGACATGCCTTATTAATCACTTCATTGCTTGCAATCATTGCATTGGCTGGTCCGAGCTGGCAAAAACGACAGCTGCCGGCATTTCAGTCTCAGCAAGGCTTGGTCGTCGTCTTGGATCTTTCTCATTCGATGTTAGCGACCGATGTTACGCCAAATAGAATCAATCGAGCACGTTTTAAACTATTAGATTTGTTAAAACTTCGAGAAGAAGGTCAGACGGGCTTGGTCGTGTTTGCAGGTGATGCATTTGCCGTTTCTCCATTGACTGAAGACGTTGAAAATATCATTGAGCAAGCAAAAAATTTGTCACCTCAAATTATGCCTGTGCAGGGCAGTTTGATTTACCGCGGGATTGATGAAGCAGCGCTGCTTCTCCAACAAGCAGGTTACGCAACGGGTGATATCTTAATTATTGCAGATGGTGTCAGTAACTTAAGCAGGACGCTGCAAAGTGCAGAAGCGTCTGCAGCAGCAGGTTATCGCATTTCGGTTGCCGCAGTGGGTACTGAAGAGGGTGCTCCCATTCCGTTAGCGCAAAATGATTTTGTAAGAACTGATCAAGGGCAATTAGTAATTGCACGGCTCGATAGTCAAGCTTTGGAGCAGATTGCCAGTATAGGTAAGGGGTTATTTCAAGAGTTGAAACTGTCGGATGATGATGTTGAAGGGTTTCAGCAATTCTTTTCTCAGGATAAATCCTCTCTTTTAAATGATAAAAAGACGACGGTTGAGCATTGGCATAATGAAGGTATCTGGTTGTTATGGTTGCTGGTGTTACCGGTCTTGCTTTTGTTTCGAAAGGGCTATTTATTCTCAATGGGGTTGTGTGTAGTGGTTTTGGGTGTTTTAGGGCCTCAACCTGCGTCAGCATTTACTTGGGATGAACTTTGGTTAAATGCAGATCAGCGTGCTCATCGTGCTTTGCTAAACAATGAAAACGAACAGGCGAAGGCTCTTTTTGAATCTCAGGATTGGAAAGCATCGGCTGCGTATAAAAACGGTGACTTTGAAGAGTCTGTTCGTTTGTTTGAAGATTATAAAACGGCAGATGGCTATTACAACAAGGCGAATGCCTTAGCTAAGGCTGGCAAGCTTGAAGAGGCTATAGAATCTTACAGCCAAGCGATGGCGCTGCAGTCTGATCACGTCGATGCCAAGTTTAATCAAGACTTGTTGAAGCAGATGCTCGAACAGCAAAAGCAAGATCAACAAAACCAGCAAGATCAACAGAACAATCAGGATCAGCAAGAGGATAATAAAAACCAAGAAAGCAAAGACAATAATAATCAAGAGGGGGAAGGCAAGCCCGGTGAGGGCAATGAAGGGCAAGAAGGCCAGCAATCCGAAGAAGAAAAACAAGCGGCAGAAGAAGCGAAAAAGAAGGCCGAGGAAGAAGCAAAGGAGCGTGAAGAAGCTGCAAAAAAGGCAGCAGAGAAAAAGGCAGCTGAGGAAGCGGGTAAAAGAGAAGGGAAGCAAAAACCTGAGCCTAATGAAATGACTGAAGAGCAAAAACAGCAGGCACGGCAAACTGAGCAATGGTTACATAAAATTCCTGATGACAGTGCAGGGCTGTGGCGTCGTAAGTTTCAATATCAGTATCGTCTCAGGCAGCCAGCAGGGGCATCATCGGGTACTCAGGAGCAGCAGGCATGGTAAAGCGCTTTATTGTCTTTTTTAGTTTGTTGTTTATTGTTTCCCTAGTGTCAGCAAAGGGTCTGTCCAGCAGAGTTGATCGGATGCAAGTCGGCTTGGGTGAGCGGCTTGAATTAACAGTGACTTTGTCTGGAGTGAGAGGGCAGCAGCCTGATACGCGAGAGCTATTGAAAAACTTTAGCATTGACCAGCAATCACAAAGCACCAGCATGCAAGTTATCAATGGTGTGGTTAGCCAAGAGGCTCGTTGGACTTTTCTTATATCGCCTAATCGAAAAGGAAAACTAGTCATTCCTTCGTTGAAGGTAGGCCGTTTTAGTTCCGACCCTATTGAAATCACGGTGACCGATATGCCGGTAGCACAATCGACATCAGATGATGTGTTGATGGAGGTCGAGCTGAGCCCGGAAAACCCTTATGTAAATTCTCAGCTTGCTTACATACAGAGGTTGTATTTCTCAAGGCCTCTAGTGGATAGCGCTTCTATTTCTAAGCCTAAATTATCCAAAGGGGATGCCGATATTCAGCAGTGGGGGGCTTCCGATCCTCGATATGTCACTCACAATAATCTGCCGTACCAGCTTATTGAACGTTACTATCTTATTTATCCACGTAAATCAGGAACCCTAGAATTTGAGCCGTCAGTGTTTAGTGGAAGCTTAGCCAGTAGTCGTCAGCGCGATAATTTTCAAATGAATGGGTTTAGGCGAGGAACTAGAGTGAATGCCTATTCAGAAAAAGCGTCTGTGGAGATAAAAGAAAAGCCTGCAAGTTTTACCGCTGAAAACTGGTTGCCAGCGTCACGCGTTACG
>CALKXC010000013.1 GCA_938004025.1 uncultured Leucothrix sp.
AAAACCTGCTGCCACGAAACGCTCCGCTACCGGCAGTAAATCTTCTTTACGACCATTGCGCCCATGTAACAACACAACGATGCCACGCACTTGCCCATAGGCGGTGAGTTCAACACGCTTTGCAGCGAGTTGTTGCCGTAAAAGCTTCCCACGCTTACCAGCGCCTGCTATTCCATCCGGTTCCACCAGTAAGCAAGGCACCTGACCTTTGAGACAGTCATGGCTTCTTATACTGAGACCAAAGTCCTCAGGGTTGTTAATTCGTTTCATATGATACTACTGAAGTTCTCGACGTGGCGGTTGATGATGCTCATGGCGGTCATTTCGATGGTTTGATTGGAGTATTACAGTAACAAGCAGATTTGCAGATACTGTGCAGGGTTTGAGATGATTTTGTGCAATGAGGCTAAGTGATATTTCGGCTGATAGTCTCAAGGGTAACCATGCTAAAATCTTGAATTACAGTCTTGATACTACTGAGAAAAGAACATGTTTATAGATAACGGCTTATCCGATATTTTTCGACCCGAGCAAGTTTTAACAGATCAAAGCTCGTTGGAAAAATACGGTCAGGACTGGTCACAAGTCGGCGCTCCAAATCCATTAGCCATCGTTTTCCCTGAATCTACTGAGCAAGTTCAATCACTCGTTAAATTAGCCAACAAAGCACCCTTCTCACTCGTTCCATCTGGTGGGCGAACCGGTCTAAGCGGCGGCGCAATGGCAACCAACCAAGAGGTCGTCGTTTCATTTGAAAGGATGAATAAGGTATTAGACTTCAACAAGGTCGACCGTCAGGTGCATTGCCAAGCTGGCGTGATTACTCAACAGCTGCAAACCTTAGCGGCAGACAACCAGTTGTTTTACCCCGTCGACTTTGCCTCTTCAGGCTCAAGCCACATTGGTGGGAACATAGCGACTAATGCCGGTGGCATCAAAGTGGTGAGATATGGCCTAACTCGAAACTGGGTTGCCGGCCTAACGGTGGTTACAGGCTCAGGCGAAATTCTGGACTTAAACCATGGCTTAGTAAAAAACGCCACTGGCTACGATTTACGCCACCTGTTTATCGGCTCTGAAGGCACTCTAGGCTTCATCACCGAAGCTACCATGCAGCTGACTAATCCACCCAAGAACTTAAGTGTCATGGTGCTTGGAATCAGTGACGTTGCGTCGATTATGAAAACGTTTCAGGCCCTGAAAAAAAATATTGAACCCACTGCGCTGGAGTTATTCTCAAGCGACTCTGTGAAAATTGTTTGTGAGCACAAAGGGATACCGCGGCCTTTTGATACTGAAGCACCCTATTATTTATTAATAGAGTTTGAAAATGACTCAGAGGCTACTGAAAGCCTTGTTTTAGAAACTTTTGAACGGTGCAGCAATGAAGGCTGGGTACTTGACGGCGTAATGAGCCAAAGCGAGCAGCAGGCTAAGACGTTATGGCGACTACGGGAGGATATTTCAGAATCCATCTCCCACTACTCTCCGTATAAAAATGATTTAGCGGTAAAAGTTTCCAAAATTCCGGTGTTTCTTGAGCGCTTGGATCAGTTAGTTGAGGAACATTACCCTAAGTTTCAAGTGCTTTGGTATGGGCATATCGGTGACGGTAATTTACACCTCAATATTTTAAAGCCTGCAGACATGGAGCATGACGTTTTTGTTGAGGCTTGCAACAAGGTTAATCCCCTTGTCTTCAAGCTAGTTAAAGACTTAGATGGCAGTATTTCTGCCGAGCATGGTGTTGGCACGCTAAAACGCGATTACCTTGCCTATTCCCGATCAGATTCTGAGATAGCCTATATGCAGTCACTCAAAGCAATGTTTGATCCAAATGGAATTATGAATCCGGGTAAACTATTCAAGTAGCTTTGAATTGTGATGGTCTTTAACTTAAGCTACTCAACATAAATACTTTTCAGGAACACCCTATGAACACCGCCATTATCTTATTAAACGTTAAGCGCAAATTAGTTAACGACGTGGCTGAGCAGCTTGCAGGAATGCAGGAGATTTCAGAAGTCTATTCTGTCACCGGTCAGTACGATCTTATTTGCATTGTGCGTGTTCGTGACAATGACGTGCTGGCTAACCTAATGACCGACAAGATCACAACAGTTAAAGGCATTACTCAATCCAACACGATGCTTGCGTTCAAGGCATTCTCTAAGCACGATTTAGATTCAATGTTTGCGATTTAGTCGATCTCGCGCTCCAAATAATCCTGAAACTGCTCTTGTACAGGGTCTGCTCCTGGCGCACTTTCAGGATGATCAAAGTAAGGACTACTCACTAAATAGTTTGCGGTACTAGGATTGCACGCAATCGGAATATCATAAACCGTCGCCAAACGAACCAGCGCTCTAATATCAGAATCATGTGGCTGCGGCGTCATCGGATCTTGAAAGAAAAACAAAGCATCTAGCTGCCCTTCTGCAATCATCGCGCCGATTTGCTGATCGCCGCCTAACGGTCCGCTCTTTAGTCGAGTGATATCCAAGCCCGGAACATACTCTAAAAGCAGTTTACCGGTTGTACCCGTTGCAACAATTTTACGATCTTGAAATTGGGATTTGTTCGTGACAACCCATTCGCACAACTCCGTTTTCATTCTATCGTGTGCAACCATCGCGACTGACTTTTTCATTACTGATCCAATAATTTCTGAAAGGCTAATCTTACAGAAAGGCACTAAAATAATCTTGTGTCTGATAAACTCATCAAACAATTGAATTCTTGCAGCGAGAACCCTAGCTATGTCACAAATTACACTAACTGTTGAACCACTGAC
>CALKXC010000014.1 GCA_938004025.1 uncultured Leucothrix sp.
CAGGTGCTAATTTCTGTTCGTGAAGTGATGCGAAACAATCGAGCGATGAAATATACTTTAGCTGAAGGTTTTGCTTTTGGTGCGGTTTTGGCCTACCTGAGCACCGCACAACAAGTCTTTCAGGAACACTTTGAACTAGGTGATAAATTCCCAATCTATTTTGGTTCCTTAGCCTTAGTCATGATGGTTTCATCCTTTCTTAATTCACGACTGGTAGATGGTTTAGGCATGCGTCTATTGGTGCTTTCAGCGTCAGGTGTTTTGTTTTTTATCTCGATGATCTATTTAGGGGTCTTATTCCTTAATGATGCTTCGGTGCCTTTATGGAGCTTTATGCTTTACGCCAGTGTTTTCTATTTCTGCCTAGGTATTTTATTTGGCAATCTACATAGCATGGCGATGGAACAGGTTGGCCATGTTGCAGGAGTCGCAGCCTCTGTAGTCGGTTGCGTTAGTACCTTGCTTGCAACAGCCCTCGCTGCTTTTATCGGCAGTTTTTATAACAACACCGTTATTCCCGTTGTGGTAGGGCTTGCAGTACTGATGTTACCTATCATCTACACCGCTTGGACGGATGAGGTTAAATCCTAATAACATAAAAGCCTAAGAATCTGCACAAACTCTGCAAACCTCGCGCATCAAACCGCCACAAGCTTTTCTTAAACTAAGCTCATCTTCAACAGGAGCTTAGTTATGGAAATAATATTTGGATTTTTTGGACTCATCGTATTGGGTGCAATCGTTGTTGGCAGTGTGATGCTGCTATTGTTTGTGGCTCGGAAAATGGGTTTTGTGAATGAGGATACTGCCGATAATCTGCGCGGTATCAAAATCCCTTACCTTGAAAGTATCGGACAGTCATTAGTCACACGCTTCGCCTTGGTTGCCCTACTCAGCGTGCTGATGAGTATTCCACTGAATATGGTCGATGATGTGGTTCGAGAACGTTCTCGTCTATATAACTCAGTGATCAATAATATTTCTAATACTTGGGGTAAGCAGCAGCATTTATCAGGCCCTTCTTTATTGATTCCCTATACTGAAAAATTCATTACTGAAAGCATACTGACTGACAAAGATGGCAACGAGCGCAAGGTCAATAAAACCAGTTACAAACAACGTACCGCAATCGTTTTGCCAGAAACGTTAAACGTCGATAGTAAAATGCAGGGACATGAACGCACTCGAGGGATTTATAAGTCGTTGGTTTACAGTGCTGACTTATCCGTGAGAGGGCATTTTAATCGCCCCGATATAGAAGGTATTTCTAGTCATATCGATGAAATCCATTGGGACAAAGCGTGGGTTGTTTTAGGCATCTCTGACACTCGTGCAATTAACAAAGTATCCGCGTTACAGTGGGCAGATCAAACCGTAGACTTTGAACCTGGAACTCGAATTGTTTCGCTCGTTGCGCAAGGATTTCATGCGCCGCTAGCGTTAAATGAAAACCTGCCGCGTTTTGACTACTCACTCGATCTCAATTTGAATGGCAGCGGTGGCTTCTATTTTGAACCGTTTGCTAAAACAACGAATGTCAGTCTGAGCTCTGACTGGCCTCACCCCAGTTTTCAAGGCAGCGTGCTGCCCGGTAAACGTGAAATAACGGATTCAGGATTTGAAGCGCATTGGTCTATTCCACACTTAGCAAGAAACTACCCGCAGCTTTGGGTCATTGAGGAGCAAAAGTTTGATCTGCATGAGTTTAGTGCTGGAGTGAATTTGTTCGAACCTGTCTCACTTTATTCTCAAATCACTAGGACGATTAAGTACGGCATCTTATTTATAGCCCTGACTTATATCACCTTCGTTATTTTTGAATTAGGCATTAAAAGACGCCTGCATTTCGTTCAATACGGGGTGATTGGTTTGGCTTTAACGATGTTTTATCTAAGCTTATTGTCGCTAGCTGAGCATATCGATTTCAGCCGCGCTTACATTGCTGCCGCAGGGCTTATTAGTATTATGATCAGTTTGTATGCGTATTCGGCGGTAAGGAGCGTCTCTAGAGCTGGATTGGTATTTTTATTACTCGCTGCACTGTATACGATTTTATATTCACTTTTAAAATTAGAAGATTACGCGCTGTTAGTCGGTACGGTTCTGCTGTTAGTAATACTAGCCGCTGTGATGTATTTCACACGCCATATTGGATCAAACAGTGAGAAAGAAGTAGAGCTTGCACCTCAAGATCAAGCAGAAACCGTGCGTTAATCAAACGCAACTTTAATTCTTACCCGCAGTCGGCGAAAGGTGTCTTCATCTAAGCTGCCTGCGGGAAAGATTACGGAGTGCCGACGTTTCTCACCTTGAAAATTTAAGACCACCAAAAAGGTACTTACAAAGCTATTAGTTCTAAGAACCACAGGCTGCCAGTCGTTTTCTTTAGTATTGAGCAGAACAAACCACTGCTTGTTAGTATCTTGATTGATTTCAAGAATAGAAGATTTCAGGTTTTTCCAGTAATGCAGTCTTAAAAAGTAATACACAGCGCCGCAATCAGCGAGAACAATAGCCAGCAGAAAGCCCCAATGAATAGGGGTATAAACGAGTACCACCACGGCTATGAAAAATAGCGGAATGATAATCATTAAAATACTGATCAACGACGGCGGAACTTCTAGCCGTAAAGGGCTAGTAAATGGAGACTCAAGGATCAACTAGCACCAACAATGCTTTCATGCGTTAACAAATACTCTAATACCGCTTCACGAGAACCGTTATAAACAATCCGTTCAAGCTTAGATGACATCTGATAGTCATACATCGGGTCATAATAATCCAACAGCAGTTCACCAAATACAGAAGCGAATCCTTGATAACTCCTTTCATCATCTAAGCGCTTGATAGCATCCTGCATCGTTTGCTGCATGCGTTGATAACGTTCACCACCGAGGCGTTTACGAAGTTTTGAAAGGCTATCTAACAGGTGTTCTTCAAGCTTTTGCAATCCTTGGATGTCACCGAACTGTTGAACATAATCAAGGTGAATATCTTTTGCGTATTCCTGAACAGTGATCTCTATTCGATCTTCATCAGAAACCAAGAGATTCACCATTGGTGATTCACTCATCTTTCCATGTAATTGAAATGGGACGTGTAGAGAACCGACATTTCGGCTTTCATCTTCTACCACAATCGTTTTAAAACCAGCAGCCTCTGCTTTGAGTAAGGCAACGGCTAAGTTATTTTCGAAGTTGATTTGGGTGGGTTGAGGTGTCGTAGTATTTCCAAATGCTGAGCCGCGGTGATTGGCTAAACCTTCTAAATCCAAGCTGTGTGGGATTTGTTTAATGAGGCGAGTTTTACCCGTGCCGCTGCGTCCACTGAGCACCACAAAATTCATGGATTCCACTACGCGTTCCGTCGACTCCAAAAGAAAACGACGGAGTGCTTTGTAACCGCCCTCAACTCTTGGATAGTCAACACCAGAATATTCTTCAATCCATTGCTGCGTGGTTCTTGAACGTAACCCGCCCCTAAAACAAAACAACACGCCGTTGGGATGCATCTCAACGAAAGTTTTCCAAGCATTCAGCCGCGTTTGTTTTATGTCGCCACTAACGAGTTGGTGTCCTAAAACAATAGCCGCTTCTTGACCCTCTTGTTTGTAGCAGGTGCCAACCGCTGCTCGCTCGTCATCTGACATAAGAGGCAAACTTTCTGCATTAGCAAAACTTCCCTGATCAAATTCAACCGGTGCGCGCAAATCTATCATTGGCACATCGTTTAGAAAGAGGGATAAAAAATCTGCTTCTTCCAGCGTTTTAGGCATCGTAATCCAGCATTAAAAAAAGCGGCATTATACATCATAAG
>CALKXC010000015.1 GCA_938004025.1 uncultured Leucothrix sp.
TGCCGCACACAGTACTAAGAGTGAAGTGGTACCAGTCAAACCTTAAGTTTGCTCTAAACATTTATGGAATAACAGCTATGCTTATTACCATGTTTTAAACACAGATAGCTTTGATATGATGAGTCCATTAAAGCTTCAAGATTTCATAGCTTCCTCACATATTTAGCATAGGCATTAAAAATGACTCAGGATCTTAACGAAAAAGACCACTTCAAAGCAGCAACTAAGAAAGGCGAGTTTATCCGTGCAGACTCAGGCTTTCGCAATTGGATTACTAGCGACGGCTCAGCCGGACCTAGCGGTTCTGGTGGCTTTAAAGCTGAAAAAGATCGCTATCATTTATATTTATCTTGGGCTTGTCCTTGGGCGAATCGCACGCAGATTTTCCGAAGCCTAAAGGGCCTAGAAGATTACATTACCATGGATTTTGTTCACCCACTCATGGGTTCTGAGAGCTGGCATTTTGGTGACTACCCGAACTCCACTCCAGATTCGCAACACAATTCAGCCTTAATGAAAGATCTTTATTTGTTAGCTGATCCTGATTTTAAAGGGGTAGTGACCGTACCTGTACTATGGGATAAGAAAAACAATACCATTGTTAATAATGAATCTTCAGAAATTATCCGCATGTTTAATAGCGCGTTTAATAGCCTGACTGGCAACACAGATGATTACTACCCTGAAGCCATTCGTTCAGAAATTGATGAGGTAAACGAAAGGGTTTATCACTCGTTAAATAACGGTGTTTATCGCAGCGGATTTGCCACGACTCAAGAAGCCTATGAGTCAGCCGTCAATGAATTATTTGAAACACTGGACTACCTTGAAGATCGCCTTGAGGGCCAAGATTGGTTAGTTGCCAACACACCAACCGAGGCAGATTGGCGATTATTTCCAACGTTAATTCGCTTCGATCCTGTTTACGTTGGCCACTTCAAATGCAACCTAAAACGCATTATTGATTATCCAAATCTATGGCGCTATACAAGACAGTTGTACTCAATTAAGGGAATTGCTGAAACGATCGACATGCAGCAAATCAAGTATCACTATTATGCAAGCCACAAGTCGGTAAACCCAATTGGCGTTGTTCCCGCCGGGCCAGATTTAGACTATTCGATCTAACGTTTGATGTTTTCGCGGAAATGCTCAAGCATGAGAAAGTCCTTTTTGTTACAGTTTTTTTGCAGTACACTTAACAAGTGTCTTTTAGTCTCTTTGTTGGCCGCATTGAGTCAATCACACGTCAAGAAAGCTTCCAATGAAGAGAGAAGCCGTTTAATTTAGATAAAGCGGACGCTTCTCAGGAATAAAATTAATAGAAGGTTTTTAACATGAGTCTAAAAAAATATAAAAAAAAGAAACCACAGATAGTTACAGGTGTTCAATTAACATTGGACACCAAGGGTTTCAATTACATTAAATGGGGTGGCGAGCAGTTTTGTAAACCTGGCGATTGGTTGGTAAACAATCAGGGGGAGTGCTATACGGTTGATCAAGAGAGTTTCGCGCTGACTTATAGCGAAGTTGCTCCAGGCCAGTACATCAAAACTGCACCTATTTGGGCAAAGCAGACTGATAAAGCGGGTTTAATTTCTACGAAAGAGGGGAAGTCAGCCTATGAGGCTGGTGACTATATTACTTGCAACAATGCGGATGGAACAGATACTTACACCATTCCTAAAGATCAGTTTGAAAAGACTTACTACGAAGCCGACTAGCTTAAAACCTTTTAGACACTAATTTACTTCTTGCTGTGATCATCATTTCTATGGTCGCAGCTTTTGCCTCTTGAACATTCATCTTTCTTGTCATCGTCTTTCTTGTCATCGTCTTTCTTGTCATCGTCTTTCTTGTCATCGTCCTTCTTGTCATCGTCTTTCTTGTCATCGTCCTTCTTGTCGTCTTCGTCGACAGGGGTTGAATCATCTACTGGTTCTGTTTCATCATCAGGCTCGACAGGTTTTGTATCATCCGTGTCTGCTGGCGGCGTTGGTATTTCAGGTGTAACAGTCGGCGTAGATCGCTGATTATCCTCACTACCTTCTTCACGTGGCGCACTATTTAATGCAGCTTGAGCCTTATCGGCCTCGAATCGTTTTTTCAGAATCTGCTTTTGTTCATTTGAAAGTGCCTGATAGCGCTTGAAGTTATCACGCAATACTTTCTTTTGGGCTGGGCTTAGTTTCTGGAAGCTCAAAAACTCTTTTCTTAATTTTTTCCTTTCAGCCTCTGATAGTTTTTTCCATTTTTCGACACGTTTTTTAGCCTTAGCTCGTTGCTTTTGGCCCATCGCCTGCCACTGCGCTAAACCTCTAACGATTGACTGACGTTTTTGTTCTGGCAATTGATCCCAGCTTGACTCGAGACCTTTACTCTTAAATATGGACTGCTGTTGCTTACTTAGTTGGTCCCAAGTAAACGCTTGGCCCGCAGCATAAGTGACAGAAAAGAAACTACCAATAAAAAGTAGAGCAATGAGGATTTTAGTTTTCATTATTAACACCTCCCTGTTGCTTTTTGGAGTCATCACCATCTAATAAATCGTCTAAATTGACACCTAATGATTCTAAACCAGCTGTCTCTCCGAGAAATTGTAAAAGATCCAAATCGAAATCCGAGTCGCTGGATGATACATCTTCACTTGCTAAAGCAGCAGAGCATGATGTGAGTAGTATTACCATTAAAAGTAACCTGCTAGCCTTTATTAAGACCATTTTCGTCTTGCTCCATCCAGTTTAAGAACTCGATGTTCTTATATAATTCCCAATCATCAGATGCTTTGATTATGGATAAGTCTTCTAAAGCAACACTGTCTGCGGTATGCAACAAACTAGGATGTTCTTTCTCAGGCTTATCCCACAGACTAAATGACACTATAATAGCAAATACACTGGCTAATGTCGGTACACCCCACAGATAGAGAGTGTTCAGAAAAGGCCTGCGAGCGGGAAGTTCTAAAGCTGAACGCCGCACTGCTCTCAATTGTGCGGATATAGATGGGTCAAGCGGCTCGCGCAGCTGTTCTACGGCTGCGGATAACCAAGGCTCATCCATATTCATTTTGTCTTCATTATTATCAAAACGGTTCATAATATTCATCTAGAACCTCCTTTAATGCACTCAGAGCCCGCGACAAATGCGTTTTTACACTACCTGCCGAACAGCCCATTATCTTGGCAGTTTCATTGGTGTCAAAGCCTTCAACCATCCGCAACATAAAAGCCTCTTGCTGCCTCAACGGCAACCCACTCAAAGCTTTCTCTATGGAACTCATCGTTTCAGTATCTTGTAACAACTGTGCAGGTTGCACGACATGATCGTCCACCCGCTCTATATTTTCCGCTTCATTAGTATCATCACTACGGTCAAACCAACCAAATAGACGACGCTTCCTTGTGTTCTTTCGATGGCTATCGGTTATTCGATTATGCAAAATCGAGAAAAATAACGTTCTCCACTCCGACTCAGGCCGTTGCTGATACTTTGTCACCAAGCTAATCATAGTGTCTTGCACAACATCTAAAGCTTCATCATGATCTGATAAAGCAATAAACGCTATACGGTAAGCTTGCTGCTCAACACTGGCTAGAAAGTCATCCATGGGAAGTCTTATGATTTCTCAAAAAATTCTTTTTTCAGCCAATATGTACAGTAAACGTCATTAAACGTTTCTGGTTGACAGCGTACTGATTTTAGTAAGTTTCTTAAGATAGACGGCACCTTTGATTTATTGAGTAATATTAGTGCGGTGAAAGCGCGTGGGCTTTAATTTTGTCAAAAAGTGCTTGCGCTTCTTGGGCTAAACTATTGAGTGATTGAGGTATCACTGGCTTATTATTTGAGGGTTTGCCAAAACCCGTGCTTTCCCAAACTGACCCGTACCAATGTTTTGCCCAAACACCATCAAATGGCTTGGGCCCTGCGATCCAACTCAGCATTCTAGGGTCAAAGTCCAAATTTAATGACGCGCAAAGCTTTCTCAGCATAAAATCTGGGTTAGCTAAAATATCGGCACTATCTATGACAACAGGTACTTCACCTGTCATCTCACAAACACGGTTAAAAATATCAAGTTGTTCAGCTACACCTATGTCCGAAAGATTTGGGTTTTCTCTTTTGATATTGTAACTAGCAATTACTTTTAGAGGGTCTCTGATCAAAAACACGTTAGTGACTTTTGCCATCCACTCTCGGTCAAATTCAGGGATCATATGATGAGTCATATGCTTTTGGTAAAACACCTTCATGCCCTGTGGGACTGGACCGATGCAGTAGTCAGCAACCGCTTTATTATCAGTTACACCATCCTCAATAATTTCTTGATACAGCGGATGTTTAAGACCCGTCGCATGTAAGTAAGCCGCATAAAAAGGCTCATCTACCACAGAGCAGTCTTGACGCTGCGCAAAGCTAACCATCATTGCCGTTGATAAGTTTCGTGGGCCAGACCACATTGCTATATTCAAATATTTGCCCTCCTTAGACTCACTTATAAAATTGAGTATCGCTTCAAATCATCATGCAATGACTCAGGCAAGCTAAACAATTCTGCTTGCCAACCCAGTGCCCGCGCTGCTTTAACGTTGTCTGGACTATCATCAAAAAACAATATCTTACTTGCCTCTAGTTCAAATTTTTCTTGATGTAGTAGGTATATAGACGGATCTGGTTTAATTAACTTTACTTCACCTG
>CALKXC010000016.1 GCA_938004025.1 uncultured Leucothrix sp.
TCGCGCCAACGCCCCTTCTTAGAGGGGCCAGGTGAAGCCAAACAAGATTGGGAGATTATGTGTGGCGTCGCTAAAAAAATGGGCTATGCCACAGCATTTCACTATAAAAATGCCGCTGAAATTTTCCGCGAACACGCCGCCCTTTCTTGGTATGGCAATGATGGGAAACACTGCTTTGATCTGGGCGCGCTGACGACACTTAGCGAGTCTGACTATGATGAGCTATCGCCGTTGCAATGGCCCGTAAAGAAAGATTGTAAAAACGGAAAATCTTGGATATCGACTAAACGATTGTTTAATGACGGCAAGTTTTATACAGACAATGGCCGCGCTAAATTTATTCCTATCTATGCACACATGCCGATCTCATCGCCCGATGAAACTTACCCATTAGTGCTCAACACAGGAAGAGTACGTGATCATTGGCATACAATGACTCGAACCGGGGTTTCACCACGGCTCTCAGGCCACAAGCAAGAAGCGTATGTTGAGATTCATCCTACCGATGCCATCGCTAGAGGCATAAAGCAGGGGGCGCTAGTTAACATAAACAATGAACTAGGCACCCTTTGCGTTAAAGCAGAGATCAGTACTGCTCAGTTACCGGGCAGTGTTTTTGTACCCATCCACTGGGGCAAAGACTTTGCGAATAAAGCCCTAGTCAGCGAGTTAATTGCGGGAATAACTGACCCTGTTTCTGGGCAACCTGAATCCAAACATGCCACCGTTGAGATATCGGCTTACCCTGCATCGTGGCACGGGTTTATTATCTCCCGGCAAAAGCTATACACCCCGTTAAACAAGATCAGTCAACATATTCAATGGTCGGTAAGACGCGTCGAGAACGCATGGCTGTATAGCTTAACAGGCGCGGAAACAAAAACGCTGGATCAGGGAAAGTTCATTCGCTCAGTATTTTGCAGTCAAGATGACCACTCGAACTGGATTGAATACCTAGACTATGCTCGACAAACCTTCCGTGGCGCTCGCTTTAAAGGTGAAGCACTCGACAGTTGTATATTCATCAGCCCAATCAATGAAGCACAGCTTGCACAAACATGGCTGATCAGCCTTTTCTCAAAAGAGTTTCTGGAAGACAGTGAAAGGCGTGCATTATTAACTGGAAGACCTGCCAAAGCACTTCCAGAGACGGGCAAGATTATCTGTGCCTGCTTCAACGTCGGCGTAAAAACGATTCAAACGGCTATTTACGCTCAACAACTTAGAACAACCCAGGAAATCGGTCAGTGTTTAAAGGCAGGAACGAATTGTGGATCTTGCTTGCCAGAGCTTAAGCAACTACTCCCATAGAGTGAAGAATTCCTATCGACAGCCTTAGAAGCTATATCGTAATATCAGGATAACTACTGCAAGGAAGCTTTTATGAACACACATCCTGATACGCTCCAGATGGAAAGCTTCATTGCACGACGCCCCGATACGCAGTCAGTCGCCAACTTCAAACCCAGCGAAGAGATTCAACGACTCGATCTAAAATTTGACATTGATAAACTTCAAAGCGCGCTTGAAGAAGTGCTAGGCATTGAAGGCTATAGTGGGGAAGGTTTTCATGCGTTACCCCTCACCCGTAGGCCAGGAACAAACGGTGCTTCGGCTAACGATCTGTCAGGCCGTTATTACATCCGTACTGACGAAAGCTATAAAGAATATGCTCGTGAGGACTTAGTGGATGAAGGCCAATTTAGTGAGTTGGTTAGCGAGTTTAAAGGCACCTACTTTGAAACCGTTCACCAAGAACTCTGCAAGCGTTACCCCATTGGACGCATGCGCATCCTGATGAAGGAACCGCTAACGGCTAACTCATGGCACCGTGACCCTGAACCAAGAATTCATATCCCTATTCATACCAACCCAGGCTCGATATTTATTATCAACCACCACGTCACGCATATACCCGCAGACGGTCACGCCTACTTCACTGATACGCGGGGTTATCATACGGCAGTTAATGGCGGCGAGACTAACCGTGTGCACCTTGTGGCGGCTTTAGCCTATCCAGAATAATCAACTTACTAATATTTGATTACTACGGGCCTATTTTTATATAAATTCAGCCTCTTAGTTGTGTTACTCTTTATCAAGTCTCCGCAAGGAAATTGGAGTTTGTTAGGAAGGGGAACGCAGTGTCTAATACGGTTTTATTTGATCCGGCTAATCAATTACTCACTATTGCCGGTGAACGCGCACAACTTTCACCAAAAGCTTTCTCAGTTCTAGATTATCTCAATCAGCACAAACACAGTTTAGTGACAAAAGAAGCGTTACTCAGTGCGGTCTGGCCCAATGTTTTTGTGACGGATGCGGTTCTGAAAGTGGCTGTGGGTGAACTTCGCAAAGCGCTCAACGACCACCCCAAGCAGCCGACGTTTATTGAAACAGTTCACCGCAAAGGCTATCGCTTCATTGGGGAAATGACGCTAGCAAACGAACCGCCAAGCAATATAACCCTTACATCCACCACTAAAGCCAACAGCAGTACATTATTTGGTCGTGAAAAAGCCATCTACAAACTTGATCAATGCTGGTCTAAAGCACTTGATGGTGACACTTCAATTCTGTTTGTTAATGGTGAAGTTGGGTTTGGTAAATCCACTTTAATTGCCCACTGGCTAAACGAACAAACCAAAACCTCTTCAAGCTATTTATTTGCTAGCGTCAGCTGCTTTAATCAGCATGATAGTAGTGAGCCGTATCTTCCCATTTTGAGCGCTTTAAGTAGTTTGATTAAAGACCCTAAACACCTCGTTATCAAACCCTTACTTCGCCAGTACGCACCCAGCTGGTTGCTACAAATGCCTTCTTTACTCGACCAGCAAGAACAAGAAGCACTTAAGAAAGAACTTTTTGGGGTCACTAAACAACGCATGTTACGAGAGTTTGTTGATTTTATTGAAGCGACCACCCAAGACACCCCACTTTTATTTTGCATTGAGGATTTACATTGGTGCGATAACGCTAGCCTCGACCTAATAATGGCATTGGCAAAAAGGCCCAGCTTAAAACAATTTATGTTGTTAGGCAGCTTCAGAACCTCTGAACTGCGCCAAGAGACTAACTCTTTACAATACATCTACAAACAACTACAAATCGAAAACTACTGTGAAACCATTGATTTACTCGCGTTAAAACAAAACGAGATAGCGCAGTGCCTGCAACAACACTTGCCGCAGGCTTTACAGAATGAAGTCTACTTTGAGCTGTTTTACCGATATACAGCCGGCAATCCGTTAATGTTAATGACGGCAATCGAGCACATCAATCACAGCTTCGACAGCTCTGACACGCATAGTATTGACCCCAAAGTGGTTGAAGATGGAATTTCTGGAGGTCTAAAAAAATTACTGAGTCTAAAAATAGCCAACCTCAAAAAAGATGACCGGCAATTACTAGAGGCGGCCAGCGTTTCTACCACTCGCTTCGCAACAGAAAGCATTGCCGCGGTTCTTAAAAGAGACGTTCTTGATATTGAGGAGGCGTGTGAAGATCAACTCTTACATGAGCATTGGTTAGTTCCTGGAGGTTCTGAGAGTTGGCCGGATGGTTCGATTTCTGAAAGCTA
>CALKXC010000017.1 GCA_938004025.1 uncultured Leucothrix sp.
CGACAAATATAGCGAGATAGAAAGGCCAGATCGTTCGGATGGCTTTTTCCATGGGCAACTTACCCACGGCGCAACCGACAAATAAACACGACCCTACCGGTGGCGTGCACAAACCTAGTCCAAGATTGACTAACAAGATCATGCCAAACTGCAATGGATCAATACCAAGAGCTTGCATAATCGGTAAGAAAATAGGCGTGCAAATCAGTATTAGTGCGGCCATGTCCATGATCATACCGAGCAGTAGCAGCACGCCATTGATCATCAGGAGAATGTAAACCGTGTTGTCAGTCATCCCTGTAAGGAAGTCGATCATCAGGTTGGGTACGCGGAAGAAGGTCAGCATGTAAGCAAAAGCGCCGGCACAGGCGATCAAAATCATCACCATGGAGGTTGTGCGCACTGCTGAGACGACAGCTTCTTTAAAGTTTGACCAAGTGATCGCCCGATAAACCAACAGCGTCACGATGAAAGCGTAGAGTGCACCAAAAGCACCTGACTCCGTGGCAGTAAAGACGCCGGAGAGTACACCACCTACGATTATGACCGCGGTGAGGAGTCCTGGAATTGCACCAAAAAAGCTAATAACTAGCACCGTCCAGCCGGGGAATCTTTCAGCAGGATAGTTCCGTTTGACTGCGATGATGTAAGCCGCGACAGCGAGGCAAATGCACATCAAAATGCCGGGGATAACGCCGGCTAAAAACAGCTTGGATATTGACACTGCGCCACCGGTGGCGAGTGCGTAAATAATCATATTGTGGCTAGGTGGAATAATGATTCCAGCAATCGATGAGGTGACAGTCACGTTGACCGCGTAGTCCGCATCGTAGCCTTTGTCTTTCATAACGGGGATAAGGATGGATCCTAGCGCTGAGATATCAGCGATCGCCGATCCAGAAATTCCCCCAAACAGCATGGATGAAAATACATTCACGATACCTAGACCGCCGCGCACAGCGCCCACTGCGTTCTGTGCGAAACGCACGAGTCGCTGGGCTATTCCTCCGTGGAACATGAGTTCGCCAGCGAAGATAAAGAACGGTATGGCCATCAAAGAATAAACATTGATACCTGCGACGATACGTTGAAAGACAATAAGAAGGGGCAAACCTTCATAGAAGAATGCCGCGAGCGCCGCGATACCTAAAGCAAAGGCAACCGGTAGGCCAATGACGACACATAGGGCGAATACCCCGAGTAATAATGCAAGTCCCATAATTCGTCTCTTATTCTATGCTGTCTTTGCGTTCATCTCGTCCTCTCAATAGTCGTAGTAGGTGACTAATGGAAAACAGAAAAACTAGTGCGCCACAGATAGTGAGTGGCAGCGAGCGAAGGCCTTCCGGCACTTGAATCAGTGGGATGAGCGAGTTCCACTTGAATCGAGTCAGTTCTAGTCCATACCAAAACATCATGCCGCCGAAGCCTGCCATAAGGATGTCCGTGATAAAAACAAAGCAGGTGCGTACCCATGAAGGCACAATGGAGCGGAATATAACAACGGAGAGGTGGGTGTCTTGACGGACACCAACAGCGGCACCAAGAAATGCAATCACCATTAACAGCAGATGAGAAACCTGCTCCACCCAGGTTGGTGTGTCGTTCATCACGTAGCGGCCATAAACTAGCCAAGCGAACATTAGTGTCATCGCAACTAGCGCGATGCCGGCCAGTATGAGGCAGATCTTAGAAAACAGATCTAACACCTTATCTGTACCTCGTATCAGCGAGGATGATTCAGGTGATTTACTCATGGTGCCCCCTTCCTTAAAATAAACGCCCGACATCCTTGTGTGGAGCCGAGCGCTCGAGAATTTGGTCGTCATTTTGTTAGATCACGTCCCCCTCAGAAAACTGAGGGGGTCGTATTGTTGCTAGCGATCAATTGTGCGATCGCTTAAGTGACTCATTAGACGATCACTTAGTTGCTCTTGCAAGTTCTACAAGCTTCTTCATATCAGGGTTAGCAGCTAGGTACTCGTCATAGACTTTAACCATTGCATCCTGGAAAGGACCTTTGTCAGCGATTTCGTTGACTTTGATACCAGCAGCTTCAACTTCTGCACGTGCTTGACCTGACTGAACAGACCACATTGCACGTTGGTATAAAGCAGCGCCCTTAGCCGCACCACGTACCGCAGCTTGTAGTGCAGGTGATAGTGCGTTGAACTTCTTAGTGTTCACACAGATACACTCAGGAATGATTAAATGCTCACTCATTGAGTAGTTCTTAGTCACTTCGTAGTGACCCACGTTCTTAAACGATGGGAAGTTATTCTCTGCACCATCAACAACACCTGTCTTCAGCGCTTGCTGAACTTCAGAAAATGCCATTGGTGAAGGGTTTCCACCCATTGCTGAGATCATAGACGTGTATAGGTTGTTATTCATCACGCGAATTTTCAAACCTTTAACATCGTCTGGTGTATTGATTGCTTTTTGTGCATAGAACGAGCGAGCACCTGCATCAAACCAAGCTAGGGGTAATATGCCTGCATCAGCCATTGCTTTAGACATAATGTCGCCCGCTTCACCATCCAAAACGCGGAACATTTGTGGAACGCTTTTGAAGATGAAAGGAAGTGATACTAGGTTAGCTTCTTTAACGATCGGGCCGATAGGACCAAGGTTAAAGTTTCCAACCTCAATTGCGCCTAGGCGAACTTGCTCTAGTGCGTCTGGCTGAGAACCTAATACGCCGCCGTGGAATACTTCTACTTTGACTTCACCAGCGGTCGTTGTGTTGACCATGTCAGCAAATAGATCCATTGCGCCAGTGTTTGGATGACCATCGTTGTGGATGTTCCATACTCTCCAGTTTTCAGCCGCATTAGCATTTAGAGATAGGCACATGACTGCGCCTGATAGAACTAAAGATAATTTTTTTAACATAACTCCTCCCAGAGTTTGTAGATGAAATGTGAAGAAATCTATCTTGTTTCGTATAATGAAACGACGTTGCGTAATATTGTACGATGCACTTAAACTATCGCTGCTTTTGATTTTTGTCAACTTAAAATAGAAATTCATTTCTTGACTTCAACTGCTGTTTCGTAATAAGAAACAAATATGGAAGAGAAAACTACAAAGTTAAATACTATTGGCAAGGCCATTTCGATCTTTGAAACGATTCAAGCGGCAAGGCAACCGCTCAGTATCAAAGAGATTTCAGAAGCGGTTGGGCTAAATAAATCGTCATTGCATCACCACATCAAGACGCTCAAAGAGTTCGGCTACATACAGCAAAACGCGGAGACTCGAAAATATGATATTGGGTTGAATTTGGTGCGTGTGGGTCAAGCCTATTTGCAACGGTTAGATGTCCGTGAAAGGGGGCATTTGTTTCTGGAAGAGTTGAGCAAGCGACTTAATCAGACCGTTCATATGCTGGTGCTTGATCACAATGAAGCCGTTTATGTTGATAAGGTCGACGTAAACCATCAACCCGGCGCATTGAAATGTTCGTCTTTTATTGGCTTACGTACGGATGTTTACTCGACGGCATCGGGTAAAGTTTTGCTCTCAGACTTGGAGCCAAGCTCTCTTGAGGCAGTGCTTGAAAGCCTAAAACCGAGGGTCATCACTAAGTACACGAATACTGAAATAAGCGTGTTGAGGGAGGAGTTGTTACTGACCAAAGAGCGAGGCTATGGGCTTGATCTTCAAGAGCATTCTCTTGGTTTGCAATGCATCGCTGTGCCGATTATGAATTTGCATTCTCAGTACGTTGCGGCGGTCAGCGTTTCTTGCCCCATAACGACAATTTCCACAGAAATGCTAGAGAGTGAAGTGCTGTCAGAGTTACAAATCACATGCAGAAAAATCTCTGCCGCAATGGGGTATATTCCACCGTATTAAAAGAAACGGTTGTCAATAATTCCAAAGCGTCCCATCGGTTAAACGGGTAACGGGGTGAAAGCTCTTTTCATAGCCATAGCGCTTCACTTCAGACTCGTCAAAATCAACTCCTAGTCCCGGTGCATCGCTCACATAAAACATGCCATTTTCGAGGCGGTGCTCAGATGGGAATAAGGCATCGCATTCTGGAGTGCCAAGTACTAAATACTCCTGAATACCGAAGTTAGGGGCCCAAGTATTCAGATGGTGCTGAGCCGCCATCGAGATGGGTGAGTGGCTCGGCGCACCGTGGAAACCAGTACGCACATGATGCAGTCCTGCTAGATCAATGATTCGTTTGACGTGGGTGATTCCACCGGCATAAGTAACCGCAACCCTTATAAAGTCGATAAGCTCTTCTTCGATGAGTTTGTTGCAGTCGTAAATAGAGTTAAACACTTCGCCGATAGCAATTGGAATGGTTGAGTGCTGTCGTAAATACCGCAAGGCTGACTGGTCTTCAGCTGGGGTTGGGTCTTCGAGCCAGTAGAGGTTAAATGGTTCTAAGGTTTTGGCAAATGCCGCCGCTTCACGCGGTAATAAGCGGTGGTGCACATCGTGCAAAATCTTTAAATCATCACCAAAGCGGTCACGAATTTTCCCTAGGGCTTCAGGCATGTAGCGAACGTATTTGTCGGTGTCCCAGATCTCTTCCTTGGGTACTTTGCCCGTAAAGTCGGTGATGTAATTCTTAGTTAACCCCTTAGTTTCACTGACGCCATAACTACTGGTAGGCATTCCAGGAATCCCACACTGGATACGCACAGCTTGATAACCTTGCTGTTGATAATCCTCGATAGAGTCCATCAGATCTTCAATGTCTGAGCCTGTTGCGTGAGCGTAAACTAGCGAGCCTTCACGACTCTTGCCACCAAATAATTGATAAAGCGGGAGCCCTGCAATCTTTCCTTTGATATCCCAAAGTGC
>CALKXC010000018.1 GCA_938004025.1 uncultured Leucothrix sp.
GCGAAGAGGCGTTTTTCATCGTCAAACCAAAACGTCATCCAGCCTTGTATGTACTCGGTAGGACGATATTCGCTTTGCGGGGATAGCCATTCGACTTCACTTGCAGCAATTAATGGGGTTCCACCACTGCCGCTAAAGCCGATCAGTACACCAGCGGATGCCAACATGCGAACCGCAGCTTGCGTGATAGAGGTGCCTGTTCCGAGCAAGATGCAGGTCGTGTTAGCAATCGGGATGTTCCAGTATTGCTTTTCGACTTTCTCTTCGGTGAGGAATAACACGCGGCCGTCTTTCTGCATGACGCGGCATTTTTCTAGGTAATATATATTGGCGCGTTTTGAATGAAGGATCGCTTTCAGATCAGTTAAATAGTCCATTATTTTAAAGGTCACCTGACTAACGAACTGCCAGTATGACCAAAAATAAAACAATAAACCCTATTTAATGACGTTTTTGATAAAAATAATTCCTAAACAATGACAATACAACGACATATAACAAGCCACGGCCAGCTTGAATACATCATAAGCTTTCAAATCTGCGCCGCACTCAACAACGTCTGTGTATATTCTTCTTTAGGGTTATCAAAAATCTCCGCCGTACTGCCATACTCCACAACATTGCCCTGCTTCATGACCAAGATGTTATGGCACATCGCCTGCACGATCATAAGGTCATGGGTTATGAAGATATACGTCAGCCCTTTCTCTCGCTGCAGCTTCAGTAATAGCTCAACTATTTGCAGCTGTATCGTTCTATCCAAAGCGGACGTTGGCTCATCCAATATCACTAGCTTAGGCTCCATGATCAAAGCGCGCGCAATCGCAATACGCTGACGCTGCCCGCCTGAAAACTCATTGGGATAACGATCGCGCCAAGCAGGATCAAGCTCGACTAGCTCCATGGTTTCAGTGACTCTAGCGTTGCGCTCTTCAGGCGTACCAATGTCATGAATATCTAAGCCTTCACCGATAATTTCTTCAACCGACATTCTCGGGCTTAAGCTGCCATAAGGGTCTTGGAATATCAGCTGCATCGATTGGCGAAAGGGGCGCATCGCATTGTTGTCCATGCCTGCCATTGCATGGCCTTCAAAACTAATCCCGCCTTCACTGTTCACTAGCTTAAGGATGGCGTGCGCCAAGGTGGTTTTTCCTGAGCCACTCTCGCCCACGACGCCCAGTGACTCACCTTGCTTCAAGTTAAAGGATATCCCATCAACCGCTTTCACGTGGCCGACGGTTCGACGGAACAAGCCTTTTTGAATGGGGAACCAGACTTTGAGATCGTCCACTTCCATGAGTGTTTTAGCGGCTGCATCGACCTCATCGGTACGACGTTTGTGTAAGGTGTTAAGTAGTTCTTGAGTATAGGGGTGCGAGGGTGCTGCGAAGATTTTGGCCGTGTTGCCCTGCTCCATTATCTCGCCAGATTTCATCACCACCACACGATCTGAAAAGCGTTTCACAATCGCTAAGTCGTGGGTAATGAACAATACCGACATGCCGAGCTCTTGCTTCAAATCATTTATGAGGTCTAGTATTTGTGCTTGAATCGTTACGTCCAAAGCCGTGGTAGGCTCATCGGCAATCAACAGTTCTGGCTCATTGGCCAACGCCATCGCAATCATCACACGCTGCTGTTGACCTCCTGAAAGCTGGTGTGGGTAGGAGTTTATTTTCTCTTGCGGGTCTTTAATCCCAACACGCTCTAGCCATTTAATAATTAACGGCTCGGCTTTAATTTGAGAGTAACCCTTGTGGATCCTCAACACTTCAGCGATCTGCTTACCCACGGTGTGCAGCGGGTTAAGTGACATCATCGGTTCCTGAAAAATAACCCCGATTCGGTTACCCCTCATTTCTCGTAATGCACTTTCATTAAGCTTCAACATGTCACGATTATCGTAACGAATTTCGCCCGAAGGCCATTGTGCAGGCGGTGAAGGCAGCAGTCTTAAAATCGACATAGCGGTAACGGTTTTACCCGAACCACTTTCTCCAACCAACGCCAATGTTTCACCGCGCTCGATGGTTAAGCTCACGCCATTGACAACGGTGTTGACCTCTTGTCCTGTTTTGAACTGGACAACTAATTTATCTATCTCGACTAACACATCCGATTGAGTGTCCATTAGTAGGCCTTCCTTGGGTCGAATGCATCTCGCACGCCTTCCCCAACAAACACCAGTAAAACCGTCATAATACCCACTGCAGCAAACGCTGAAAGCCCTAGCCAAGGGGCTTGTAAATTGTTTTTACCTTGGGCCAATACTTCACCCAAACTTGCTGAACCTGGCGGCAATCCAAAGCCTAAGAAATCTAACCCTGTCAGCGCGGTGATTGATCCACTTAATACCAGCGGCATGAAGGTCATGGTCGCGACCATGGCGTTGGGCAGTATGTGTTTGAACATGATGCGTCGATCACTCATACCCATGACTTTGGCAGCCTTCACGTAGTCAAAATTTCGACAGCGGAAGAATTCGGCACGCACCACTCCCACGAATCCCATCCAACTGAACAGCAACATAAACAACAGTAATATCCAGAAACTGGGCTGTATTACGCTTGAGAGAATGATGAGAATGTAAAGCTGGGGCATACTGCTCCAAACTTCCATGAAGCGCTGGAAAATAAGGTCTAACCAGCCCCCGTAATAACCCTGCACTGCGCCGGCTGCCACACCGATAATGGCAGATGCGATGGTTAGGCTGAAACCAAACAGCACTGACAGTCTGAAGCCGTACAAAATACGTGCAAACAGATCACGACCTTGCTCGTCCGTTCCGAACCAGTTTTCTTTGGTCGGTGCTGAAGGGGCTGGCCCAGGTAGGTTGTTGATGACAGTTTGATGATCATAGGCTACTGGCGGAAATAATATCCAACCTTTTTCATTGATCAAGTCCTGAACGAAGGGGTCGGTGTATTCTGTTTCTGTTTCAAACTCTCCGCCAAAGGTTGTCTCTGGGTAGGACTTGAAGACAGGAAAATAGATCTGATCGTCATAAGAAACCATCAAGGGTTTATCATTGGCGACAAACTCGGCAAACAGGCTAATCACAAATAAAAACGTGAAAATCCAGAATGACCAAACAGCTTTGCGGTTGGCTTTGAAGCGCTCAAAGCGACGCTGATTAATTTTTGAAAGTGTCATCCGCGGGCCTCAAAATCAATTCGCGGATCAACCACGGTATACATTAAGTCACCAATGAGCCCCATAATCAGCCCGATGAAGGTGAACACATAGAGGGTCGCAAACATGATGGGATAATCTCGTTGAATAACCGCCTCGAAACCTAACAGCCCTAGTCCTTCGAGTGAGAAGATAACCTCAATCAGCAGCGAGCCTGCAAACAAAATACCAATAAAGGCTGCTGGGAAACCCGCAATAATAATCAGCATCGCGTTACGAAAGACGTGGCGATACATCACCTGACGCTCAGTATTTCCTTTCGCTCTCGCAGTCATTACGTACTGCTTGCTAATCTCATCTAAAAAGGAGTTTTTCGTGAGCAACGTTAAGCCTAAGAAACCACCAATGGTTAGCGCAATAGTCGGTAGCACCATATGCCAGAGGTAATCCGTTATTTTGCCAAACCAAGATAACTGATCCCAATTATCTGAGACCAACCCTCGCAGTGGGAACCAATCGAGATAATTGCCTCCTGCAAAAATAATCACTAATAACACGGCGAACAAGAAGCCAGGGATTGCACTCAATGCAATTAATAGCGTTGTGGTACTGGTATCAAACTGACTACCTGAGTTACGTGCTTTATAAATTCCTAGCGGTATACAGAGGAAATAAATAATCAGTGTGCTCCATAACCCTAAGGATATGGAGACCGGCATTCGTTCCAACACCAGCCCCATGACTGAACCGCCTTTGAAGAAGCTGTCGCCAAAGTCGAACAGAAGATAAGACTTCAACATCATCCAATAGCGCTCCATCAGTGGCTTGTCAAAACCAAACCGTTCTTCAATGGCTTTGATTACCGCAGGGTCTAGACCTCTCGCGCCCAGGTACTTGGAAGCGGCTTCGTCTTTGGGTGCGTTTTGTTGGATGTCTGACTGGTTATTTCCAGAGATGACGTCCAAAGCAGAGTTGTTGATGCCCTGCATTTTTGCCATTTCTTGCTCTACCGGTCCGCCTGGTGCAATTTGAATAATGAAAAAATTCAAAGTGATGATCGCCCACAAAGTGGGGATCATCAGCAAAAGGCGGCGAATTATATATGCTGTCACATTGTTTCCCGCGTTGTTTTAATTGGAAGCGTTGCTTTAAGCGCTAGTTATTTTTCAAAGCTGCCGCTTTATCAGGATCAATCCACCATGCCCCATCACCTTGAGAGTAGCGCGGGGTATTTTTTGGCTTACCAAACTTATTCCAATGCGCCATACGGAACTTACTAATGTTCCATTGTGGGATCATGATGTAGCTATGCATTAAAATGCGATCCAGCGCTTTGCCTAGTGGCAAAAGCTTCTCTTCATCTTCCTGCACTTCTAAAATAGCATCTAATAACTCATCAACAACCGGGTCCGTTAGATTGGCGTGGTTGTAGCTTGAGCCTACACTTTTAGAGTGGAACATCTGATGGGTTCCAGAGCTTGGATAAGCGTTAGCGCGGTAGCTGCCAGAAATCATATCGTAATCGTGGCCTACGGTACGGTTCATGTATTGGCTGCTATCGACCGTGCGAACGTCCATTTTAATCCCGGCCCGTTCCAGATTATTGCGGAAAGGCAGCGCCACTTTTTCCATCGTTGGGCTCACGAGTAACAATTCGAATTCGAACTGCTTGCCCGTTTTGTTGTTAATCAGCTTTTGGTTTTTAACGCTCCAACCGGCCGCTTTGAACAAGCGCAATGCTTTGCGTAAGTTGCCGCGAATGTTGCCGTCGCCTTTTGTTGCTGGCGGTACAAACTCTTCGGTAAATACTTCATCAGGTATTTTTCCTCGATATTTCTCAAGAATAGCGAGCTCGGCTTCACTCGGTAAACCCGATGCGGCGTAGTCAGTGTTCATAAAGAAGCTATTCACCCGAATGTACTGGTTGTAGAACAGGTTCTTGTTCATCCATTCAAAATCCATCAAGTGCGCTAACGCTTTACGCACGCGGATATCGCTAAACAGTTCTTTCTTCGTATTGAAAACGAAACCCTGTCCCCGTAATGGAATTTTGTGTGGTGTTTCAGTTTTTAACGCACGACCGTCTTTAATCGCAGGGAATTCATATCCTGTGGCCCAGCGCTTTGCCGTATTCTCATTCCACTTATCAATATGACCTGCTTTGAAGGCTTCAAACGCGACGGTCGAGTCGCGATAATAATCGTATTGAATCTCGTCCTCGTTCATTAAGCCTTTCAGTGATGGCAGGTCTTTTCCCCAATAGTCACGGATCGTTTCATATTTGACGTACTTTCCGTACTTATAATCTGAAACCTTAACCACACTACTACCCACTGGTGGCTCTTTTAGCGGCTCATCGAGCTTTTTATCTTTCCAAAAATGCTCTGGCAATACTGTGAAGCTACACAGCGCCATCATTCTTGCTTTGGTGCGTTTTTCATTGAGATAAAAAGTTACACGATTTTCATCATCTAGCTCAATTCTCTCTACAAAGCTGTAATATTCTTTCAGCCCGGGAAGTGCTTCACCACTGGTAAATTTCTCAAAAGAGAACTTAATGTCGCTGGGTTTAATTTTCACACCATCATGAAAAACCGCACGAGGGTCTATATGAAAGGTGATTTGAGAGTAGTCAGAGGCATAGACGATTTTCTCAGCAACAAACGGATACACGGCACTTAAATC
>CALKXC010000019.1 GCA_938004025.1 uncultured Leucothrix sp.
AGTTCCAGTGGGGCCTGTAAATTGGACGACGTAATCTAATTGATTAGGCTTAAAGACATATTCATTGAGTGCTTCTAAGAATTGATCCTTGGCAATCGTTGTGAGATCAAGCCCAAGCGCAATTCCATTGCGACTGATGTACTCAATCAAACTTTCTTTTAAGAATGGATTATTATGGCCATAGTTTAATGCGCCGCAGCCTGCAAGAAAATCAAGATAACGAGCTCCATTATTATCCCAAATTTCAGCGCCAATGGCGCGATCAAACATACGTGGGTAAGCACGCGAATAACTTCGAACATTAGATTCAAGCAATGGATTACCTCCTTGTAAAAATTGCAAAAATAAACCTTCACAAAATATTTTAGTACACAATTTCCAAAATTAACGTGCTAATAATATTTTTCAGGCAGTTAGTTAAGCAGTATTGAGTAACAGCGCTCTCAATTGGTTTAAGCTATTCATATCAAGCTCACCGGTTAATTTCATGATCTCTACTTTTATTTTCAACAAGTCGTAATACTGCCTGATAAGCGAATTATTTAGCTCAACCTCATCATCCAGTGTTTCAAATACATCCAGATCATCTATCTCATCAGACGCAATGGAAGCATTAATTTCTGCTGCTTTTTTCTTAAGTGGTTTGTGTACTTTGAGCAAGGATTTATAAGAGGAAAGTGAACCAGAAAACTCAGCCGAGAGAGTTCGTATCTCACCGATGATTTCTCTTTTCTTTTGATTGGTTTCTCGCTCGGCGCTCAATAGCTCAAGTTTGGCCAGCTTGATTTCATTGTTAGTGAGTCCACCCGTGTATAGAAGCATTTCCATGTTTACACCGACTGACACATCAAAAGTTTCTTGATCAACATCGCCCTTGCTCCATTCTTTAGCGACTGATGAGGTGAAATCAAACTTAGGCGCTGTGCCCGCTCGCTTAGATAAAACGTTTTTTTGTAATGAAATTTCGTCTGACTGTAACGCCTTTAACTCTAGGTTTTGTCTCAAGGCGCTGCTGATCAGACTAGAAACAGAGCCAAGCCTAATATCATTACTGGCAGTAAAGAATGATCGGCTAGGACTAATATAATCAATACTATTATTGGTTAATTGGTTGAGCCTAATTTTTGCTTTCTTCAGATTAGTTCGCTCCTCCAACACAGCAAACTGCGCGTCTTGAACTTGGCTCTCAACGTCATCCATATCAATGTCTTCCGCATCACCTGATTTTTTCTCTTTCGCTATTTTATTTCTTAAATTGATGAACTGGAGACTTCGTTTTTGTACAGAGGCAGCAATGTCTCTTGCTGCTAGATAGTCAAGCGACGCTAATGCTAATGATTCGACTAACTCCTGCCTTGATTCAAATTGATTAATCTGGGCTGTTCTAATGTTGTTCTGAGCAGAATCAATGGAATAATCTATCGCCTTATCCCACAACGTTTTATTCAGGGTAATACTCGTTCTAGCCACGCTGCTGACTTCTTTTTCTTCAGTTTCCTCAATGAAATCCTGACTCTCTGAATAACCAAAATCAACACCCGCTTCCCATAATATCTCAGCGTTATAGGCTTGTTCTTGGATATCGCTTTCAGTCTCAGCAATGTATAAATCTACGCTACTCGTGTCGACCTCGGTGTAAGCATCAGAGGCAGCATCAAACATTGCTGCAAACGGATCAGCATTAGCGGGCAATGCAGTGATTGAGAATATCGTAAACGCGACATAGGGTGTCAGTGATTTAAGCAGGCTCTTGGGGGCAGAGTGCTTGTTAGGTTTATTCAAAATTCAGAACCTCGACAGAGTTGATGCTAGCCACTTATGAAACCAAGAATGCACCCAGAAAAGCGCTTTTTGGATGCATTCACCTTACATTAAGCTAACTGGCTCCTTGATCTTGAACGGATTAAAGGCTGTTTTTTGGCGATTTACGCTTGTGATTACGTTTTTCACAGAGTGTAATTCGAGGCCCACTCTATTTTCATGTTAGCCACTCGCAGCACCTTTTCCGATTTTTTCTGAGTCTATGAAAGCCAACTTCTGCTTTTTGTGGCCCTGGGTACTACGTGGTGTAACAAAAATATTATTGTCACCTTTGCCGTACGACACTCTTAACTGCTCATTATTAAGTTTTAAATACTCTAAAAAAGTCGTTTTGTAAGCCATATCCATTCCTCTAAATTTCGTTAAATAAGACAATCATTGCTAGAGAAAATCTGCTCTCTAGATAGGGCTCTATTGTGAGATTTGAGGGAAAAGAGGAGTAGAATAAAACGGCCAAGTCCTATGAAAAAATGGCCTAATAACGACCTTTGGTCGTAAAATTTCTCTCGACCATTACATTGAGTGCAAAATAGGCTTTAATAAGTCTGGTTATCAATTAAGTCGTTCATTAAATTTGGCTGCCTTTATGACATAATTGAAATTGAGACTACCTAGCAACTAATAATAAAACTAAATGAGCATTTCTCTAACAAGCTATTTTGGAAAATCAATAAAACGAATGGTCATGGCAAGCTTTGTCATTGTGCTCATGCTACCCATTGCCTTCTTCGTTTATAGCTTGCTACAAAAGCCGTGGATGCAAATTGAAGATAAGATGTTAGAAAAGCATCATCTTATCTCAGCCGCACTGGTCGAGCCCTTCACGATCTTTTTCTCTTCTCGCCAAGAAGCCTTATATACTCTCGGACAAGAGCTGCTAAGCATTGACGAGAAAAAGACATCTTCTCGACTGTTTACTCAGGAAGAAACTTATCTCAGAGAGCAGAAAGTTCAAGAGATCCTAGATAAGCACTTAAAGTCGTTTGGTAATTTTGTTGCGCTCTATTACTTCAGAAGCTCAGAGTCAGACTTAGATTCTATTTCCAGTGTAAACACCGACCATAAGCAACTAGAACAGTTAGATTATTTAAACCTACCACTTAAAGCGCTTCCCGCTATAGAAAAGAACCCCTCGGGAGAAGACTTTCTTTCACCTACTGTAAAAAGTTCGATAAACGATAAACCCGTAATTCTGATAAAGCACTCCGTTATAGATGGCAATCAAACGACCAAAGGCACCATTTACGCTGAAGTGTCGTTAGACCACATTAGAGATATCTGCTCAGGAATCCAATTCGGAGTGAAGGGTCACTGCGCGGTGGTAGATACCTTGGGTCACGCTGTCGCCCACCCCAACAAAAGCTGGGTACAGGAGATTAGAGATTTATCTAAAATTAGTATCGTGCAACAAATGCTGGCAGGCGAGACGGGAACCACTATATTTTATTCGCCCTTCTTAAAAGCCGACATGGTTGCTGGGTTTAGCCCAATCCCTGCGTTAGGTTGGGGGGTCATGATACCGCAGCCTAAATCGGAGCTGACTGGTGTGCTGTCTGATGCGAGATTTAGCACATTCCTCTGGCTGGTTGCAGGCGTTCTTTTAGCATTACTAGTATCAGCAGCGCTAGCTAGAAAAGTGACCGACCCAATAAACTTACTCATTAGCCTGACGCACAAATCTGATAAAGATTTCGAGTCGGTGAATCTTGGAAAACCTCCCTCACACATACCCAATGAAATTCAACAACTATGGACTTCATTCTCAAACTTACTCACGGGTCTCCAAAATTCTAATAAAGAAGTTAAAAGGCTTAATATCTCACTGCAAGAGGACATCCAAAAAGCAACGGCCGATCTTCAGGAGATGAACAAAAACCTCTACATCACCAGCAGTCAGGATTATTTAACATCCCTTTCGAATCGGCGTCACTTTACGCAATATCTAGGCGAGGTTTTAAAGAATAAAGTGGGCGAAAATATCGGCATCATTATGATTGACGTTGATAAGTTCAAGCACCTGAATGATCACTTTGGACACGAAGTCGGCGATCTCGCACTTAAGCATCTTGCCAATATTCTTAAACGCTCGACACGCCCTTGTGACCTTGTTGCACGACTAGGTGGGGATGAGTTTATTGTTTATATTCAAAACCCAAGCGATAAATTACTACTCGAATACGGCGAGAAGATTCGTGAGAATGTAGAATTTAGTCCGCTTGAACTGGCCAGTAACACCCTGCCGTTCACACTCTCAGTTGGCACGGTAAACCAATTTAATAATGGTAATTTATCGACTGCAGAGCTGCTACGCCATGCTGACAAAGCGATGTATGAATCAAAAACGGCTGGCCGCAATAGAGTCTCAACGTTCCACCTGGAGAGGGAAGAAGAAAAACGAGCCTATAGAGACCAAGCTTAGTTAGCGCCCAATAACTCTAGCAAACCCGTTCGCTTCATTTTAAGCTAAAGCCATAATTACTTATTTGGCTTTGTCATGCTGCAAACCTTCAATGATCATACACCCCATGAACACCTCATCACAACGCTGTTGAATTACGGAGGCATTATTATTGAGCGGCTTGTTGAAGACACGGTCATTGATCAAGTCATTGCACAGTTTCGCCCTCATTTCGATGCTCAGGGGCATAAGTTTCAAAATGACTTTAATGGTTATAAGACTTTACGGCTCGGTGGCATTTTAGGCATCTCTCCG
>CALKXC010000020.1 GCA_938004025.1 uncultured Leucothrix sp.
CAAAATACCGACCCAGTCGAGGAACATCCCCAACACCACTAATAAGAACATTAGCAGGAATAAGATTCCGTAAGCGGATAACCCTGTTCCAAGTATGGACTGAGTGATGAAGTCTTGACCGCCCTGAAGGATATAGAAACCAACAAAGACTGACGCACCAAACATAATCCACAGCACCATCGCTGAAGCTTTAGCGGTGGTGACACAGGCATCTTTCAAACCTGCAATCGAGAATGAACCATGCATTGCAGCAACAAGCATCGCGCCGAATGAGCCAATACCGGCAGCTTCTACGGGCGTTGCAATACCACCAAACAACAAACCCAGTACTAAGAAAACTAGGAATAGTGGTGCAATTAAAGCACGCAGCAGTTTGACCTTCTCTCGTAAAGAAATACGCTCTTCTGGTGGAACTGGTGGGCCTAAACTTGGGTTAATCTTGGTGCGAATTAATACGTAAGCAATGTACATACTCGATAGCATCAAGCCTGGCAAAATAGAACCTAGGTACAACTCACCCACCGATTGCTGAGCAACTACCGCATAAAGGATCGCTAGGATTGATGGAGGAATCAAGATGCCTAAAGTACCACCGGCCATAATAGAACCAATAGCGATTTGAGGATCATAACCACGTTTAAGCATGGCCGGGAGGGCAATAATACCCATAGTTACAACCGCAGCACCAATCACACCCACCATCGCAGCTAGAATAGTTGAAGCAATGATCGTCGCCATGGCCAAGCCACCATTAAGGCCGCCCATCCACTTGTACACGACCGTGAACATTTGCTCTATCAAACCAGCACGTTCCAACATCGAGGCCATGAATATAAACAGCGGTATGGCAGCAATGTCTGAGTTTGTCATCATCGGGAAAATACGACCCGGAATGATGTTTAGCATCGCCGCATCACCAACAAGGTAGATGAACACAACGCCAAGTCCACCGGTAACAAATGCTAGCGGTAGCCCCATCATCAATGCGACAAGCAGCGAACCAAACATAAGATAAGTCAACGGACCAATCTCTACGTCGGCTAAAACACCTGCGGTACGGAATAAGAAAAACTCATCACCCCAGTTGTCATAAAATAAGATGTTAATCATTTCAATAGTGATAACGAAAGCTAAAGCCAACGTTGCAGTCACCATTAATGTCGTGCCTAAACGGCCAATCATAGAACCTAAAAAACTAGAATTGGGTCTTGCGGCAGATTCATTACTCATTATGCTTCTCCCCTACCCATTCGAATAAATAGTTGAATGTCTTTAATCAACTTAGAAACACCTGCCATTAGTAATAGTGCCGAACCAAGCAACATCATTCCTTTGACTGGCCAATACTGAATACCCCAAGCTTCTACCGTTGTCTCATTCATTCCGTAAGAATCAAAGAAGAAGGTATAAGAAGTGGATGTCAGCGTTAAGGCGAATATAAAGAAAAACATTGAAGTAAATATGTCCATACCGACGCGACCGCGCACGGGTAGGAAGTTGTAGATAACATCAACTCGAACATGAGCACCGTGCAACAGTGCAAAACTTCCGGCTAATAAATATTGCATGCCTAACAAAAGATAGGATGACTCATGCACCCAAATGGTAGGCTCATTAAAGACGTAACGCATCACGACTTCGAAAAAATAGAAACAAACAGCATTGACGGTCCAGAATGCGACAAAGATACCGGTGTGCTCGCTTATCCAATCAAACGCTCGAGTGAAGCCATTACCTAGGGAACCGTATTTGGCATTGGGATCTTCACCTTCTAGAAGCTCTTTTATGTCCGGTGGAATCGCATCAACTTCCGGCTCATCTTTTGAGAAAAGCTTATCTAAACCCATCATAATCAACGGCATTATGGCTAACCAACCCCAGTAAGCCCAATGCGGCATTACAAAGCTAAACGCTTCCAAATCATCCATACCACAACCTCAAATCAAGCAGCTATTTGGCAATTTTAATTGCCTTTTCATATAGATGTGCGGAGCTATATTAGCTCCGCACAGAGTCCAACAGGTCGGTTTATTCCATACCTTCTATGTCTTTATCAGAGATGTATCCGACAAGATCATTCTTCATGTAATCAATTTGCAGATCAAAAATAGCTCTTGCATCGGCATTTTTGTTCGCCCACTTGTACCATATTGGTATTGCTGCTCTACGGAACGTATCAACATCTGCTTGGCTCAAGCGAGTAACCGTGCTGCCATCTTCTTTAAACTTAGCCAACGCTTCAAAGTTACGCTTTTGAATCGTTAGGAAGTGATGCTGGGAGTAGTTACGCACTTCAGATTCAATGATTGCTCTCGCTTTTTCAGAAGCTTTGTTCCAAGCGCGTAAGCTTACCGTTAAGTCCATCAAATCAACCGGCTGATAAACCGACATAACCCCTGGAGGGCCGAACAAGATGTACTTAGTGACTTGTGAGAAACCAAGATCATAGTTTACTGCGGGTCCCACGTAATCCGCTGCGTCAATCGTTCCCTTTTCAAGCGCTGGGAAGATATCAGAGCCTGGCATTGCAACAGTTGAGACACCTAACTTTTGGAATACTTCAGCAACCATTCCACCCGGAAGACGAACTTTCATTCCTTTCATATCTGCCAAGCTAGATACTGGCTTCTTTGAGTGAATGATGTTTGCATCGTGATGAATCGGGCCAACGTACATAAGGCCGAATTTCTTATAGATTTCACGCGTCTTTTCAAGCATACCTAGCGAGTAGAACATAGTGTCCCACTGGTGTGGCTGGTCTGGTCCACCTGGATAGGATGATAAGAATACTGAAGCAGGAATTTTACCTGACCAGTACAAAGTGAATGGGTTCATACCCTGAAGTACGCCGTTACGGACTGCGTCAAACAAAGCATTGTTATCTGCTGCAACCGCTTTTGCTGGGAATGCTTTAAATGCAATCTCGCCACCGGTTTTTTCTTCCATACTATTAGCCCACTCTTCAAAAAGAGTGTAACCAACGGTACCCGCATCCCATGTAGATTGAATCTTCCAGACTTGTGCTTTTGCCATTGCTGCAGTAGACAAAGTCATTGCAACAGCTGTTGCAATACCTAACGTTGCTGCAGTTTTAATGAATGTACGGCGAGCGCCGCCAAATGAACTAGTACTCATAAATGAGTTCCTCCAAAGACTTTCATTTAAGTAGAACCGTAAGACCCATGCGATAATCTCGATCAATCTGCCACTGGACGAACGGTGTCACTTACTAAGTTACTCATTATTAATAACGTCGTCCAAACTTGATTCAACTGGTATGACCAGTTTATTTGTATTGCTTTGCTCACACTTTTATCTAAGGTATATAAATCAATAGCTGATAACGTTTATTAGTGTGTAACTTGCTCATTGTTTCCAACTGGTCCTACCAGTACAATATCAGCATGTTTATTGAATCTACCCCCATTTCTCAAGGCATTGCACATCGCTTGGAGCAATTAATTCTTGATGG
>CALKXC010000021.1 GCA_938004025.1 uncultured Leucothrix sp.
TCATTAGGTTTGCCTCGGTACGGAACGGGCGTTAGGTACGGCGCATCGGTTTCAAACAATATTTTATCTAGGGGCGTTAGTTCAACCACCTCACGCACGTTCTCTGCCGTTTTAAACGTACTGATTCCATTAAACCCAAGGTGAAAGCCTTGATCAATACAATACTTCGCTAAATTTACGCCTGAAGTAAAGCTGTGAATAACACCACGCTTAGGCATTTGGCCGACAAAATTCTGCAAGATCGCTTGCATATCTTCATCCGCTTCGCGAGTATGAACCACAATAGGCATCGACAGATCAATGGCGATTTGTAACTGACGCTCAAAAGCATCACGCTGCTTAGCCCGATCGGAGTGATCATAATAATAATCTAAGCCTATTTCACCGATGGCAACGATTTTATCATTGAGTGCATTTTCACGAATTCTTTGATCCACTTCATCGCTATATTGATCGGCATCATGAGGATGAATACCCTGTGTACCCCAAATATTGTCATGTTTTTGAGTTATTCCCATCACGGTATCTAGGTTATCAGGCGATACTGCAATCGTAATTATTCTTTGAATATTGACGTTAGTAGCTGCTTGTACCGCTTCATCAAACGCACCGGCTTCGAGATAGTCAAGGTGACAATGTGTTTCTATAATAGGGTGTTCAAATACCGGAATATCGCGTTTTTTAGTTGCCATTTTTTTTAAATACTTTATTAGTTATTAGAGGTCATAGAATCTTCAGGCATCATGCGCTGATAGAGATCAGGTGTCGATAGACTGATATTACGTTGAATGGATTCATCCAAAATTATTTCCGTAAACTGTTGACGAGTCTTGATCAGTTTCTTGAGGTCTTTGGTGTAATAATAAACTCCCCACTTGATAGCATAATCACCGGTATCGATGACCATCACTTCCAAAGGGTGGTTCGAATCAATGCTAATTTCACTGACTTTGAGTACTCGTTCAAAAGCCGCTTCAAACAATTGCCTCACGTCAGCTGACTTATGTTCATAGCCAATTTTGAAACTTAGATTCTCGCGATATCCCCGAACTGAAGCAAACTTAGACAAGTTTTGAATAGTCATTTCACGCAGTTTTGCGTTTTTCAGCAGGATGCGATTATTGTTTACTAGATTAAACAATTCCGTATGAAATAATTTAGTCCTGAATACTAATGCAATAATCTTTCCATCTTCAATTTCAATGACATCGCCTTCATCAATAAAGTCACTGTTGAGCAGTATTAATCCACTAATGATATCGGGGGCCCAAGAAGCTTGAGTAAGTGCCAACATAACGCCGATAACACCAATGATCCCCCCTGCTTTTAATAAGTCATCAAAGCCTAATACTTGAACAATTCCAATTAGTGCAAAGACAAAGACAAGTGAGACAACCAACAAGCTGAGTAATCGACTGTTGTGCGTATCAGATATGGTTTTTTCGCCAGCTACTTCACGTATCTTTCCATACTGGCGCCTTATAAAAAACTGTAGGATTTGGCTTGCCCAAAAGGCCGAAAATACGACCATGTTTACACCAATTAGACGTTTAGCAATACCGTGACTCTCAGCGCTTTGGCCATCAATAAAAATGAAATGGTTCAGCAGCAAAACAACGATAATTAGCAGGCCACCTGCTCTAGCAATTTGCAGCTGTTTCGCATTTTGCCTATCATCAACTGGCTTTTGAAAGACGTGCACAAAAAGTGGTTTAGAAATTACTAAAAGCACGAAGCAACTGATTAATAAAATCAGCTCTGTTGTAGAGAAGCTAGCTAAGTACTCCTGAATAATTTCAAGCAAGGTGCTTATCCTACAAAAAATGCTTTATGGGCTGGGACTACCTTTTTAACATCTACGCCTAATGTTTTAGCAGCCATATAAGGCCAATTGGGATTGCGAATCATTTCCCGAGCAAGCAAAGCGATATCTGCCTGACCAGAGGCAATGATCTCTTCTGCTTGTTGTGGCTCTGTGATACCTCCAACCGCCATCGTCATAATGTCTGCATGTTGTCTGACTTCGCCCGCTATCGCCGGTTGCATTGCCGTTTTGTTACCGATTGAAGAGCGCGAAACGGGGCTAGCGCCACCACCACTGCAATCAACAATATCTACACCGGCCTCCTTCAACCATTTAGCCATCTGTATATTATCTTCAACACTTAACCCCGCATCATCCCAATCTGTTGCTGAAAGACGAACCGCTAGGGGTAAATTTTCAGGCCAAACTTCACGCACCTTGGCAGTGGTTTCAAGCATCATTCGAGCTCGGTTTTCTAAGCTTCCGCCGTATTGATCATCACGATTATTAACTAGGGGTGAAAAGAAACTATGTAAAAGATAACCATGAGCACCATGAATTTCCACTAATTGATAACCCGCGGCTAATGTTCGCTTGGCTGCTTCTACAAATGCGGTTTGAGTTTCTAAAATATTTTCAAGCGTCATTTGCGATGGCGTTTTCCAAAGGCGCACCCCATCATCATCAAATGGTTCTGCACCTGGGCCTATAATATCCCAACCACCCTCTTCATTCTTTAAGTGGTGCCCGCCTTCCCAAGGAATAGCAGCACTTGCTTTGCGACCAGCATGGGCAATTTGCATACCTGGCACCGCACCATGTTTTGTCATAAAAGCGGTGATTGGCTGGAGTGCTTCAACTTGCTGATCATTCCAAATGCCTGCACAGCCTGGAGTAATGCGACCCTCAGGGGTGATCGCCGAAGCTTCAGCCATAATAAGCCCGGCCCCACCAACGGCTAAAGAGCCTATGTGAACTCTGTGCCAGTCGTTTGCTAATCCATCAATCGAGCTATATTGGCACATCGAAGCCACGCCGATTCTGTTTTTAAACGTGACATCTTTAATTTTTAGGGGTGAAAACAGCTGCGACATTAATAACTCCAGTTTGTGTTTATAGCCAGATTATACATGAGAGGCCTTGAGTTATGCCGTCCATTTGGGATGTTTGTGCATGATTCCTTCGAAGCTATCGGAAGCTAACCATGACTGTAACCAATTCTGTAAAAATGGGTAGTCAGCTGCATCAAACCACTTTTTATCAACGTGTGCGAACTGCCTAACAAAAGGCATAATGGCAATATCAGCCAACCGTATCTCTACACCGAATAAATAAGGGTGATGACTGAGTCTATTTTCTAATTTTTCTAAAAACAATTCGCCCTGCTCACGATAATATTCAGGCGTCTGTTCTGGGTATCGATCGGCGTACTTGTATTGATCAAGCCAGCCTTTGAAATCGTTATCATTATCGTTGATGAGCGAAAGCATATCGGAAAGCTGAGCCAATGATCCGAGTAGGTTCGACGGATCCTGTTGTTCTAATGCCCATAATGCAATATCAAGGCTTTCATCAATCACCGTGCCGTCTGGCAACTGCATCACCGGAACGGTCGCTTTTGGGCTGATATCGATCATTTGCTGCGGCATTTCTTTTAGCACAACTTCGCGGTGCTCTACTGCTTGCTGAGCAAAATGTAAGGCGAGGCGGGCACGCATTGCATACGGGCATCGCCTAAAGGAATAAAGCACAGGCAGTTTTGGGGGTGTTTGATTCATAGCTTGAAGTATAAACCAGAAATACTGCATTAGATAAATACAATCAATGAATCGATAAGATAGCGGTAAAATAAATGCTGATTATGATTTAAATTATATTGGCTTCGTACTGAGGACTTTTAAACGAAACACTGATAAATTAGGCGCATCAATTGGAGGAAAAATTATGACATCTACACAAAATGTTGCTGATACTTCAGACAGTATTTTATTAAAGAAAGTCGATGATAATGGAATTTTGAGATTGACCTTAAATGATGCGAAACGTCGTAATGCATTATCTGATGAAATGATGCTGGATTTGAGTGAAGCACTTGATCAGGCAGCAGAAAACAATGATATTCGGGTGGTTGTTTTAGCAGCCAATGGTCCAGCATTTTGTGCTGGCCACGATCTAAAACAAATTAAAGCGGGTCGATTAAGCGAAGACAAGGGCTTAGCTTACTTCACGAAAGTGTTTGCAAACTGTGCGGCACTGATGCAAAAAATCGTCAACAATCCCAA
>CALKXC010000022.1 GCA_938004025.1 uncultured Leucothrix sp.
AGAAATGGCCGGTAAAACAGCCAATGATGTTGACCTTATCGTGTTTGCGACAACGACTGCTGACCTTGTGTTTCCTAGCAGTGCTTCCATACTGCAAGAAAAGCTAGGCAATACTAATGGTGCGACGGCTTTTGATGTACAGGCTGTTTGCACTGGTTTTGTTTACGCTTTAGGCGTTGCAGACAAATTTATTAAAAGCGGCACTCACAAGTGTGCGTTAGTCGTTGGTGCTGAGGCTATGTCTCGCATCATTGATTGGACCGATCGCGGCACCTGCATTTTGTTTGCAGATGGTGCGGGCGCGGTGGTGCTAGAAGCTGACGAAGAACCTGGAATAATTTCAACCCATCTTCACTCTGATGGACGCTATAAAAAACTGCTGTACGTTAATGGTGGGATCTCGGATGAGCGCGAAGCTTATTTGAAAGGTGAGGCCTACTTGCAAATGGCTGGTAATGAAGTGTTCCGTCAAGCAGTGAACACATTAGGTCGCATCGCGGATGAAACGCTTGAAGCGAATAATATGCAAAAGTCTGATCTAGACTGGCTAGTGCCGCATCAAGCCAATATCAGAATTATAAAAGCCACGGCCAAAAAGCTTAAAATGTCGATGGATCAAGTGGTTGTCACCGTTGATAAGCACGGCAATACCTCAAGTGCTTCAATCCCCCTTGCATTAGACGAAGCCGTTCGCGATGGTCGAATCCAGCGTGGGCAGACGATCTTGTTAGAAGGCTTTGGTGGCGGTTTTACATGGGGTTCAGCGCTAATCAAGTACTGATATGGGTGAGCCGACAGACTT
Organism: uncultured Leucothrix sp.; assembly: GCA_938004025.1. GTDB lineage: Bacteria > Pseudomonadota > Gammaproteobacteria > Thiotrichales > Thiotrichaceae > Leucothrix. Next base: position 803 of record CALKXC010000022.1, read on the forward strand.
TGACAGCAAGCTATTTTTAAAAACCGTACCCCATAAGCCTGGTGTGTACTGCATGATGAATGCAGACAATCAGGTGTTGTACGTCGGCAAAGCTAAAGACCTAAAAAACAGAGTATCCAGCTATTTTCGGGGCAACCTAGTTAACTCTAGAATTTACTCGATGGTTAAGCAAATTCGTGATGTACAAATCACCATTACGGATACTGAAGCTGAAGCGCTTTTGCTTGAAAGTAACCTCATAAAGAAGCATAAAACGCGTTACAACGTACTGCTTCGCGATGATAAAAGTTACCCCTACATTTATATTTCAGATAGCAAGTTTCCAAGGGTCAGTTTTCATCGTGGTGCACGAAAGAAAAAGGGACAGTACTTTGGACCGTATCCTAGTGCTGGGGCAGTTCGTGAAACTTTAGGCCAGCTACAAAAACTCTTTAAAGCGCGTCAATGCGAAGACAGTTATTTTAGCAATCGCACAAGGCCTTGCCTGCAGTATCAAATTAAGCGATGCACTGCGCCGTGTACCGATGAAATAAACGCTCGAGATTACGCAGAGAGTGTCGACTATACCGTTCAGTTTCTTCAGGGAAAGAGCCAGGAAGTCACCGAGTCTTTAGTGTCAAGAATGGATGTCGCTTCTTCTCAATTGCGCTTTGAGCAAGCCGCTGAATACCGAGATCAAATAGAAAAAGTAAGACTGATTTCGCAGCAGCAATACATTAGCGGAGGGCATGGGGATGTTGATGTTATTGCGATACAGCTAGCCTCACAAACCGCCTGTATTCAAGTGATGACGATCCGTGCGGGTAACAACCTAGGGAGTCGAAATTATTTTCCACAAATTCCAACCGATGATGTGAGTGAGGCAGTTATAATTGGTCAATTTATCGGCCAATACTATCTGAATCGAACTATTCCGGGCAAAATCCTACTTAACCATGAGCCTGATGATTCATCGCTTCTCATTGAAATGCTAAGTTTAAAAGCGGAGAGAAAGATACTCATCAACGCAAAACCGCGTGGTGATGGTGCTCGTTGGGTTGAGATGGCGACCCGCAATGCATTGCATTCACTTAATAATCAACTGATTAGTAAGGACAGTGTTGAAAAGAGGCTATACTCATTACAAGACGCGCTGTCTTTAGATTACATTCCTAGTCGCATGGAGTGTTACGACATCAGTCATACACAAGGTGAAGCGACTGTCGCCTCGCAAGTGGTGTTTGGTCCGGAAGGTCCAATAAAGGATGACTATCGACGGTACAATATTACCGGCATAACCGGTGGTGACGATTATGCTGCGATGTCTCAAGCGTTGACGCGTCGCTTTTCCAAAGTCCAGGAAGGCGATGAGAAATTACCAGATATCTTGTTTATAGACGGTGGTAAAGGGCAAGTTAACGAGGCGATTAAAGTACTCAGTACGTTACAGATTTCGGGCATCGATATTGTCGGTGTGACCAAAGGTGAAGGGAGAAGAGCTGAGCTGGATACGCTAACCATTGGAAAGCGAAGAGTTGAATTGCCGGCTCATTCGAGTGCATTGCACCTGATTCAACAAATTAGAGATGAAGCGCATCGGTTTGCAATCGCGGGTCATCGGCAGAAAAGACAGAAAACGAGAAATACATCGCCCCTAGAGGGAATAGAAGGGCTTGGTCCTAAAAGACGCCAACAACTACTCAAACAGTTTGGTGGCTTAAGGGCTATAACAAGAGCTAGCATAGAAGAATTGTCGAAAGTCAATGGAATTAGCCGCGCGCTCGCTGAGAAAATATATGACCGATTTAATGGTTCGTGAAGCGTGATAAAAACTCAAATGGTAAGAAAATGAAATATAACATTCCGATTCTGCTGACCTACCTAAGGATAGTTGCGATTCCTTTTGTAGTGGCCCTGCACTATATGGATTACCCTTTTATGACGGCATTCGTGTTCGGCATGGCAGGCTTTACTGATTGGGTTGATGGCTACTTAGCGCGCAAGTGGAATCAAGAGTCTCGTTTTGGCGCTTTCCTCGATCCTGTCGCAGACAAACTCATGGTGGCGGTCGCTTTAGTGCTAGTCGCTGTTGATCAAAATACTATTTGGGTAACAGTTGCCGCAGCCATCATCATTTGCCGTGAGCTAGTGATCTCAGCGCTAAGAGAATGGATGGCTGAAGTAGGGCAGCGCAGTAAGGTTGCGGTCGGTATGATCGGTAAAGTTAAAACCGGCGCTCAGATGACCAGTCTAATTTGCTTGCTCTACGACAAAACGCTGCTTGGCATTCCATTTCACGAGATTGGTTTGATCCTGCTAGCACTTGCGACAGTGCTAACAGTGTGGTCAATGGTTCTCTACTTGATAGACGCGTTTAAGCCTACGAGTGATAGCCAATAATCGTTTCGACTTCTGTTTTAGAACCCATAATCACCGCGATGCGTTGATGTGGGTCACCATTAGGCATCACTTCCATGATGCGTTCATAGCCGGTTGAAGCAGCGCCGCCGGCTTGCTCAACCAGCATAGCCATTGGGTTCCCTTCGTACAGCAAACGTAGCTTGCCGCCTGCCTCACGGTTTCTTTCATCAATAGGGTAAAGAAACACACCGCCACGGCATAAAATTCGGTGAATCTCGCCGACCATGGCCGCTACCCAGCGCATATTATAATTCTTGTTTAATGAGCCCGTTTCCCCTGCTTGGCAATCGGCAATATAGCGTTGAATGGCAGGCTCCCAGTGACGCTGATTGGATGCATTAATCGCAAACTCATTGGTGTCTTTAGGGATCTTCATATCCGGATGAGTCAGGATAAATTCCCCGATGCTCGTATCTAAAGTGAAGCCATTGACGCCAGCACCCGTTGTTAATACAAACATGCTAGACGGGCCGTATAAGCAATAACCCGCAGCGATTTGTTCAACACCCGGTCTTGCAAAGTCTGCTGCAACAGGCTCTGTTCCATTCTCTGGCGCTTTCATAATTGAGAAAATAGCACCAACATCGATATTAATATCCATATTTGATGAGCCATCTAAAGGATCAAAAGACACCAGATAGCTACCGCGAATTTTACCGTCAGGCAGCGTCAGGATTTCATCTAGCTCCTCGGATGCCATGCCTGCGCAATGGCCGTTATTCTCAAGTGCGTCGATAAACAAATCGTTCGCAATCAAATCCATTTTTTTCTGAGCGTCACCCATGGCATTTTCAGAGCCAGCAACCCCCAACACACCGGCTAACGCACCTTTGCCAACTAAAGCGGCAACGCCCTTGCAAGCAATAGCGATATCATTGATTAAACCGCCAAACTCGCCGTCTGCAGAGTGGCCCAGTTTACGTTGCTCGTCGATGATAAAGCGGGAGAGGGTGATAGCCTGAGTATCCATGGGTTAATCCAGTGACAATAAAATAGAGGCCCATTTTAGACTAATCGACAGGGCTAGGGTATCAATAGACTGACTAACGCATCAGAAGATTATTTCTCGGGCAATATGGCCCGAGTGGCATTTTGAAACTCCAGTTTCTGATTGTTGCCAATATCAGTTCCTCGATTACTGCTTGAATCATAAAGCCGCCCTACCTGAGTTTGACCGGCTTGCATTCGCTGCTTAGTATCAAACAGCATCTTGTGTAATTTACGAGTGTAGGGAAGTGAATAGGCACGCGGTTCTCCTGATTCGGTTAGGCGCACCCAAAGGTTAATTTTCCCTGCATCGCTCAAAGCAGGATCGGGCTCAACAACATCTGCCGCCAGTAATTGAAATTGATCAGGCAGTGATTGATAAGCGGGCCAACCCCGTAAGTTCTGAAGTCCAAACCAATGAGCGCCATAAAGAAGCGGTAGGCAAAGCGTGACTAAGAGCTTGACGCGGATTCCAACTTTACTCGACAGCCATATCCAAACCAGCAGTGCGACAGGTAAGGCGTAACCCAGCGTTAGCAGTAAATCAAAGTTCATTTCGTCCATACACTATCCGGTATGTCTTCGGGCATGTGGTCTAAACCGTAAGGGGTTAGTTGCTTTGGCAGCTCATTAAAGTCGCTGGCATCACCTGCCTCATTAAGCATAAAACGTACAGCGGTCAGCTCTTGGTCCTGTGCGGTAAGCTCAAGCTGCTTAACATAAACCGTTTCAAAGCGCGGGTTGATGCGATCTATCTTGACCTGCACCGGTATTGCCTTGGGAGCGCTCCTACGCTTGTCCGACGTGTAGTAATAAACGTTAACAATGTACTCACCGGGGTGACGGTTGCGAATCGTCACAATCTCTTCGTTAACGGCATGCACCACTTCACGTCCATTGATCATGAGCGTGTCATTGACTTCCCCACGATCATCCCGATCAAGATGCAACCATCCTGCTTCTTTTTGCAAGTAGGAAACCGTGTGGCCGCTAGGCGCATAAACCCACAAATCAATATCATCTGACAGCGTTTTGTCCCAATTGATCGTAATCACATACTCCGCTTGTTTGTCGACTTTTGCCTGATCCGCATCGGGGTTGATAAACACCAGGCTAATCAGAAACATAAAGCTAAACCCGAGCAGGGTATTAAACAACAAATCAATAAATGGATCCGTTGTTTGTCTCGCTCGGTTGCGTTGATAGATTCCCGCCATCAGGCAGCTTCCGAATCAGTCGATAGCGTTTGAGTCGCGCTGATCTCAATAATACGGCTAACTAATTGATCGGCGCAGCGATCTAGCCAGTGACATTGCATGCTGATTAACATAGCTGAGCAAAGCCCTGTTAGCGTGGTTAATAAGGCCACCTGCATGCCGCCGCTCATGCTGGCGAGTAGTTGTTTAAGCGCGCTAATACCTTCTTCTTGTAAACCAACCACTGAACTTAGCATCAATACAAAGCCGATTACGGTGCCCATCAAACCCAAGCGCAATAAAATGTCTGACAAAAACCATCCTGAGCTGTGACCGCCGTGAACCTGCTCAATCAGTCTGGCTTGTAAAGACTCCGCCAAACGCTGGCCACCATCTTGCTGCACTTGGCTTTTAGTGATGAGGTGTAAGTAATCTGCCGCCCAGCTATTATGGTGGGCATTAGCATTATGGGCATTGGTAGTATTTGAAACTGCTTCATCCAACAGTGCCTCAGCTAAACGTTGCTCATGAGAAATTCTCCACGCGCAGCGCCCAAGATAAAGAGTTGTCAGCAGAAACAGCACCACAATAATTCCAGAAAGATAGGTTTGATCTTGAGTAAACACGATAGCCCAGAGCTTGTGCCACCACAGCAAAAAGGCTCCAAACGCCATCAGTCCAAACAAGATCAACCAGCCATAAAAAGGCTTCAGGCTGTCAGCTTTTGTGGGTAAATAATGAGTGGATTCAGTCACTTCGCAGGTTCCTGTTGGCTGTGCTTTTGAATGGTGAGTTTGAGTAGGGCGGTCAAGCTTGTTCCATGGAAAAAGGCATTGTCCTCTAAGGTGTCCGGCAGTTTCTCACGAACTGTATTTAGGGCTTGCTGCAAAGCTATTAGAGATTCTCGATCCGCTGTGGTCTCTGAACTAAAATTACCTCCGAGCAATTGACTTGCAAGGCTTAACCAAGCACCGCTTGCAGAAGGCAATTCATTATCGACCAGCGCCGTGCTGCGAAGCTTACCAATAAGCGGTTTATCCGTCGCTGCTTGCCAATTTCCATCAAGATGAAAACGCTTATAAATATCGTATAGCAGAGTCACCAATTGTGTCAGCATTGCCTCATTTTGTGTGGCGCGCGCCCAATCATAAAGACCTTTGGCCAGATAAACCTGATCAGCAAGTTGGGCAGGCCCAGCAGCTTGGGTATCGATGAGCCGAGGTAGCTTGTCTGCTGTCAGCAGCGGCCGTAACTGTTTAAATAATCGCTCACCAGAAGCGCTAATCTCAGAGCTTAACGCAATCCCTTGAGCCAGTGCTGACAAGGCTAAACCATTCCAGCCAAGCAACGCTTTTTCATCAGTTTTCAGTTTTCTTGATGTGCGAGCAGTTAAAAGCTTCTCTCTGATGTCTAGTCGGTTTCTGCCGTTAGCTTGTATCAATGGCAGGTAATATTGCTGACTCCCAACAGGCAGTGGGTAGACTGATGAAAACTGTTCGCCCAGTAACTGACGCAGCGATTTTTCAGTCCAGCGATAATATCCCCCTGCGATACCGTCTTTGCTCACCGCCGATAAAGCCGCTCTAAATAAACCATCGTCACGCTGAAAAAACTTAATCATCCCCAATAGCACTTCTCGACTTGCATCTAAATAGGTCGGTTTCCGCCACTGTTTTCCAGCATTTAACAATAGCGGGGCGAGTAACGCTTGGGTGTAAAGCATTTGCTCAAAATGTGGCGCAGACCATTCACGGGTATCGCTATATCGAAAGAAGCCTCCGCCAACATGATCTCGCAGGCCACCGCCTATCATTGCTTGCAACGTCGTCTCTAAAAATTGACGAAGCTGAGGATCCTGCTGAATGCTATCAATATGTAGCAAGGTCGCTAGCTGTGGCGCAAAGGGGAATTTCTCCGTCTGCCCAAAGCCACCAAAGTCATTGTCAGCAATTCGCTCAGTTTGTGACAGAAAGTTATTTAGCAGCTTTTTAATATCTAAAGGGAAGGCATTGCTCGAAGATCCAAACGACTTCTCAAGACGTGCCATCTTTTTTACGGCACTCGCCTCAACCGCACGGCGTTGAGTTGTCCAGCTCGATTCAAAACCAGCAAGTGTTTTTACAACCGTTTCAGCCGGTTGATAACTGAAGCCCGCAATAAGTTTCGCATCCGGCGTAAGAATAAGCGTTAGTGGCCAACCGCCAAACCCCCG
>CALKXC010000023.1 GCA_938004025.1 uncultured Leucothrix sp.
ACGCACTAAATCACTAGCAATGGCGTCGTTTCCGGGCGTTTTCACTGCGACCGAATGCTTTTCAGCCTTACGTTGGGGGGCGGATGGTTTGAAGGTTTTCCCAGCCTCTATTATGGGCCCGTCAGGTGTTGCAGCCTTGGGGGCTGTACTACCAAGTGAGATTGACTTGTTCGCAGTCGGAGGTGTAGCGAACGACAATCTACAGGCATGGCGCGACGCAGGCATTAGTGGCTACGGCATTGGTAGCTCGCTATATAAACCAGGCACAAGTGCGGGCGAAATCACCTCAAGAGCCAAAGCCCTTGTAAAAGCATATGATGAGTTAAATTGAATTCATTTAATTTATGAGCCTAAATTATTGCTTTAAAGATAACTTATAGGCAACTAAAGCCATAGACGATGTTACAGCCACATACACAGCCCCACCTATTGCCAAGCTATCCATACTAACGCCACGATCAATACACCAGCCTAATATCGCGGGTGAGACAGCGCTCATCATCACCATCATAAAAGTGCCTAAAGACTTAATCGCACCTAGGTTCTTACTGCCATAGCGCTCGGCAAAGAAAGGAGCGGCAATAGTTCCTTGAGACGCTGATGAGATAGACATACACAGCATAAAGACTACGGCAACAGCGATGCTGTCTGAACTGGATAAAATCAATAAACCAATGCCCATTGGAATCGTCACAAAGGGCGCTAAACGAACTGCACCAAAGCGATCAACCAAGGCACCAACAATTAGATTCATTACGATGGTGCTAAGCGCATACAGCAAATATAAACTCCCCCAAACCACTAGGGGCCAACCTTTCTCTTCCACTAAATGGATCTGATGAAACATAAAACCCGTAAACAGCAGTGACTGAGCTAATAAACCTGGGGTAAATAGATAAAACAATGGGTCCCTAATAACTTCAGCGCGCGTCCACTGTTTTCGTCGGTAGGATCTTTTTCTAGTTTTATCACTGACGATATCCTCATCAATACTCGTAAGGTACTGCTGATGTCGCTCATCGTGCCCTTTCAACAAAAAATGAACTGCCAGTGGGATACAAATTACCAGAATTGATGCGAACAACATCCAAGACTCTCGCCAGCTCATCACTAGCAACAATAAAATGACCAGAGAGGGAAGCGTGGCTTCTGCAAAGGAATAACCCAATCCACTCAAGGCATTCGCTTTGCCTTTGTTAGATTCTAAGTAACGCACCATCGTAGTGGTGGTGGTCATATACATTAAACCCTGCCCCAACTGCCTAAGCAGGAAGATGGCAATCACCAACATCGCAACGTTTTGGCTAACAGCAAGAGAGAGGCAGGCGATGGCTAAACCAATGACAATGTAGCGCGACAGCTTTCGCAAATCGATGTGGTCCACTAACACGCCAGTCCACAACAAAATAAAGGCACTGCTGAGTGTCGCTATTGAATAAACCGCACCGAACTCACCATGGCTAAGCGACAAATCGGCTCGAATCTCACCGCTAAACAAAGCAATGAAGTAGGTTTGGCCAGGGCTTGTGGCAAACATCATCACAAAGCCAAACAACAGTAAGCGCCACTCCTTACGAATCAGCGGTATGAAAGATCTCATGAGCCTTAAAGGTCGTCTCTACCGATCCACTTACTGCCTGGAGCAGGTTTATAATTCGCCATTTGCTCGATTAAATCATTAGGCTCAGTTGAAACAAGCAATGTCTCTTGATGAGCGGCTTTTACATACTCCTGATCAACCGCATGGCTAATAAACGCGTTTAAATGATCATAATAACCCGCAACATTGAGTAAGCCACAGGGCTTGTTGTGAAAACCTAACTGCGCCCATGTCCACACTTCAAACAGCTCCTCCATCGTCCCTAAGCCACCCGGCAAAGCGATAAAACCATCAGAGTACTCCGCCATCATGGCTTTGCGCTCATGCATGTTAGGAACAACTTTAAGCGCTGTCAGCCCCGTATGAGCGATCTCTTTATCGGCAATCGCCTGAGGAATTACCCCAACAACTTCACCACCGTTTTCCAGCACAGCATCGGCAACTACGCCCATAATGCCAACACTGGCGCCGCCATAAACCAAACCCATTCCGTGATCTGTGAGCACTTTTCCTAGTGCTTTAGCCGCTTCGGTATAGGCAGGGAGTTTTCCGTAGCTTGAGCCACAATACACACAAATTCGTTTCATTAGATTTCAACTGTCAGTCTCGAGGAAGACTTCAGTATAAGAGTATTGAGGTTAAAGAGACGAGCGGTAATTATCTAAATTGCAGGCTTTACAACCGCTGCGGGTTCATTGATGTAAAAGCCCTGAGCATAATCAACATCCATATCATCCAGCAGCCCAAGAATTTCTGGCGTTTCTACATACTCCGCGATGGTTTTTATATTCATGGTGTGAGCCAGTTGATTAATGGCACTTACTAACTTTCTATCGACCGCATTATCAATAATATCTCGAACAAAACTGCCATCGATTTTCAAGTAGTCCACGGGAAACTGTTTGAGGTAAGTCAGTGAGCTTAAACCTGTACCAAAGTCATCAAGCGCGAACCTTACTCCTCTTGCTTTCAAGGTATACATAAATCGCCTAACCAGCGTTGGATTCTTAATAGCCGTGGTTTCAGTAATTTCAAAACATATCTGACTGGGATCTACGTCATACTCATCCAGTAACTTATTCACACTTTCCAGAAAACTCTTATCACTTAAAGACTGCCCCGAAAGATTAATCGAAATAAAGTCAGTATTACCTAAGCCCTTGAAGCTCTTTTTGTTCAATGCATCTAACGCCTGCTCGATGACATAGGTATCAATCTTTTTCATTAAGTCATAACGCTCAGCCGCAGGCAGGAATTCACTAGGCGGAACAACCTTTCCCCTAGAATCTATCAGCCTCACCAATATTTCGAAATGAGCGTGTTTTGATTCCTTAGAAACAGAACTAATCTTTTGTGAAAATATAACCAGGCGTTCTTCATCTAATGCTCTCAAAATTCTTGAAACCCAAGACATTTCTGAAGAGCGTGTTGCGATATCGGAATCATTTTCTTGATAGAGCTGCACACGATTTCTACCAGAGTCTTTCGCTGCATAACAGGCAATATCGGCCTGACTAAAGACCTCTTCTACGCTTTTAGTCTTATTATTGATTTCAACCAAACCAATACTTACCCCAATATCGAAGGCTTTATCTTTGAAAACGTAATGGTAATTTCTGACTTGTTTACGCAGAGCCTGCGATATTGTCTCTGCTCTCGACACAGAGCAGTTTTCTAGCAGCACCCCAAACTCATC
>CALKXC010000024.1 GCA_938004025.1 uncultured Leucothrix sp.
AAGGATAAATTTCTTTCAGCTTGCGTGTAAGCGTGTTTCTTCCCCATCCTAACAACTCCGCAGCATCTTTTTTTCTACCAGCCGTTTTTTGAAGCGCCGTTTCTAATGCTAGCCTCTCAAACTCCGGTACCAGTTCATCCAAAATGCGTGACTCACCAGCCTCTAGTCGCTGCTGAATCTCTTGGCCTAGCAAGGTACGCCAATCCCCTGATGATACGGTTTTCTGAACATCAAATAATTCAGGTGGCAAATCATCCATCGCAACGTCGCGCCCAGCGGCCATGACGGTCATCCAACGACTTAAGTTTTCTAACTGCCTGACATTACCAGGCCAATGCAAGGTCTGCAGAAAATCAATAACATTGGGTAGCAGCACTTTTTTCTCAGTTTGAAGGTCATCCGCCGCCCGTTGCAAAAAATGACTTAACAACAAAGGAACGTCTGTACTTCGCTCTCTTAAAGGAGGTAGCTGAATACGAATCACATTTAGACGATGAAAAAGATCTTCTCGAAACAACCCCTTAGCCACTCGCTCTTCCAATGCTTGGTGAGTCGCAGCAACCACTCTGACATCAACATCGACAGGAATGTGACCGCCAACTCGATAAAATTTCCCATCAGAAAGCACCCGAAGCAGTCGGGTTTGAAGGTCTGCAGACATGTCACCGATCTCATCTAGAAACAACGTTCCATGATTTGCTTGCTCAAAGCGCCCCTTCCTAAGCGCATGCGCTCCAGTAAAAGCACCCTTTTCATGCCCAAACAACTCTGATTCCAACAGCTCTTTAGGAATCGCAGCAGTATTAATGGCAATGAATGGTTTTTTAGATCTTGGGCTATGCTCATGCAAAGCTGCGGCAACTAGCTCCTTTCCGGTACCCGACTCTCCCGTTATCAAAACAGAGATACTGGATTTACTTAATCGACCTATTGCACGGAAAACACCTTGCATAGCAAATGACTTACCTATGATTCCGGTTTGCCTAGAAACCTCAGAGTCTTCAACAACAGGAACTGATTCACGAGTATTCTTACTATGCTCTTGAGCACGTCTAGCAAGTTCAGTAGCTTCATTAATATCAAATGGCTTTGGTAAATATTCAAACGCGCCACTTTCAAAGGCAGAAACAGCGCTATCCATATCAGAGTGTGCCGTCATAATAATGACTGGAAGCTCTTGATGACTGCTCTTAATGTTAGCCAGCAACTCAAATCCATCCATATCAGGCATTCGAATATCACTAATGATTGCTGCCGGTGTCGTTTTCTTTAATGACTTCAATAATGCCGCGGCAGACTCAAACGTTTTTACCTCCATTTCAGCTCTTGTTAGTGCTTTTTCAAGAACCCAACGAATTGATTGATCATCATCAACGACCCATATCGCTTCAGTTTGCTGCATTGTTTATCTCCTTGTTGCTATCAAGAGTGGTTGATATGGGCAGTAATAATGTAAATACGGTATTACCCGGCTCAGATTGAAATTCAATCAGACCGCCATGTGCATTAGCTAGGGATTGAGCAATTGATAACCCAAGACCGCTACCATCGGCAGACCCACTTACCATTGGGAAGAACACCTTATCTTGCACCGCTAATGGAACACCCGCGCCGTTATCGACTATTTGGAGTCTTAACACTAAGCGATGCACTTTTTGATTTAACATAAAGCGGCGTATCACCCGCGTTCTAAAAGTAATTTCACCCTCGATCCCCACAGCTTTAATGGCATTAACAACTATGTTGAGAACAATTTGAATTAACTTATCTTTATCGGCACTCAGATCGGGGATACTTGGATCATAGTCAAAGCGTATATTAACTTTCGATGAAAGCTCGACGCTGACTAATTTCCTAACTCTCTCCAAGACTTCATGAATATTGACCTTTTCATTAATCGATGGAGCATGAGACCCTGACATACGATCAACTAAAGTTTGTAAGCGGTCAGCCTCAGAAATAATAATACGCGTGTATTCTTTTAACTCTTCACTTGGCAATTCTGTTTCTAATAGTTGCGCAGCACCACGTAAGCCACCTAGTGGGTTTTTAATTTCGTGGGCCATTCCCCTGACTAAGGTTTGCGTTGTACTTAACTGGCTTAACAAAGTTTCTTCTTGTGTCAGTCTCAACTGCTGATCAATTCTTGACAGCTCTAGCAATAAGGCATCTTCTTTTTGATTCAAGTTATAAGGACTGATAACGATATCAACGATTAGCATTTCACCTTGCCCTGACTTGAGGTGAAATTGACGTAAGGATTGGATATCACCAGACTCCCGAACCTTATCAAAGGCAAGTGTAATACTGCTTTCATCAAACAAACGTTTATACCGTTCGCCAATAAGCCTACGGCGACTGCTGCCAAACAGCACTTCTGCAGAAGCATTCATGTATTGGATATTAAGCTCGCCATCAAGAACCAACACTCCCGTAGCCAGAGCATCCGTTACTCCTGTCAACTTTACATTCATCTGATATTTCCAATTTACAAGTGAGGCTCAATTCCTCCTCTGAATTACGCAAGCAATTTTCAGGCCACAGTTAAAACGGTATTGCGGCAGTCTCCCATGAACAAGCGCACCATTTTAGTGCAAAACACCAAAAAGATGCACCTTAAGTTTGCGCTTGCACCGTGTTGAAGCACAAAAACCTCGAAAGATGTATTTGTTAGCACCGTAAACACTCGACAAAGAAAGTTGGCACGGGAAATGCAAGAGCAACTATATCGACCAGTTGGTCGGCACTCTGCTCTAAATGTTTGTGCTTTTAAGCAATCATTTAAAAACAGGTACCAGTTAACCGTTGCTGTAGTGGGCTAGGCAAGAGCTACAGCAAAATGAAATTTCAAACTAGGAGAATATCTGCAATGAAACTGATCACTGCAATTATAAAGCCCTTCAAACTAGACGATGTCCGAGAAGCACTTTCGGAAATTGGCGTAGCCGGCATCACAGTCACTGAGGTTAAAGGCTTTGGCCGACAGCAAGGACACACAGAACTTTATCGAGGCGCCGAATATGTCGTGGACTTTCTTCCTAAGGTAAAAATTGAAGCAGCAGTCGATACTGACCTTCTGGACAAAGCGATTGAAGCAATTACTAACGCAGCTCACACGGGAAAGATTGGGGACGGAAAGATTTTCGTCACTAATTTAGAACAGGCTATTCGTATCCGTACTAATGAAACTGGCCCAGCGGCACTTTAAATTTTAAAAGGGGAAACTAATGGAAAACAATATTTTTCATCTTCAGTATGCAATGGACACTTTCTATTTTTTAGTTTGTGGCGC
>CALKXC010000025.1 GCA_938004025.1 uncultured Leucothrix sp.
AACCCTTCAATATCTAAAAAATGTTTTAATTGCCCATCTTGCGTGAGCTGAAGAGAGGCCGGCAATGCGCCGGGGACTAGTTTTTCGTTAGTTATGCTCACGTCGAATAATGCTCATTTCGAGTTGATCCGGACCTGTCACCTGCAAGTATTCGGCAGGTTCCAGCACATGCTTTACCCCCACTACTTGAGCCTCGATAGGAAGCTCACGATTACCACGGTCAATTAGCACCACCAAGGTTATAGAAGCGGGTCGCCCATAGTCAAACAGCTCGTTCATCGCTGCTCGTATGGTGCGGCCGGAGTATAATACATCATCCACAAGAATGATGTGTCTCCCTTCAACGGATAATGGCATCACTGACGGCTTAAGCTGAGCTTTTAGGCCATGACTGGAAAAATCATCCCGATAAAAGCCGCTATTTAATTCTCCTAACGGCTCTTCAATTTCCATCGTTTTATGCAATCGACGAGCAACCAATACGCCGCCTGAGTGAATTCCAACCATGACTGGGGAGGTTATTTGCTCCTCAGCTAAGTAATTAGTTAGATCAGATTGCATAGCAATCAACATTTTGTCGATGCGTTTGTTATCGAATAACATAGGAAAATTCCAGGAAAATAATCGCTTTATTGGCTTTGATACCAGTTTTCAAAAATTATGACCGCCGAAACACGATCAACTTCTTCTTTACTGACTTTCTGCTTTCGACCCGCTTGACGAACCTGCTTCAGCCTTCGACCTGCTTCAATAGAACTAAACTGCTCATTAGCTTGAGCAACAGGCAAATTATAACGCCCATTGAGTTGATTGCAGAATTTTTCTATAGGGGCGGAAAGCTCAGTATCATCGCCATTTAATTGCTTCGGCATACCCACTACAAATTGTGAGGGATTCCATTTTTCAATTAAGCGGGTTATACCTTTCCAATCAGGCTTACCGGGGGTCGCACTTATCAGCGTTTCTTCTGGGGAAGCTGTGCCCACGATAGTGTTACCAATAGCTACGCCGGTACGCTTTAAACCAAAGTCAAAAATAAGAACGGTAGACATCTTTCAGGCATGACCTACTGAATCACTCATCAAATTTACATCAACACCCAGTGTTTTGGCAGCACTTGTCCAACGCTCACTGTAAGGAGTATCAAATAAAATAGCATGATCAACAGGGCAAGTTAGCCAAGCATTCTGCTTGAGCTCATCCTCAACCTGTCCGGGAGACCAACTGGCGCACCCCAAAGCTAGTAAGAAGTTATCGGGACCATCGCCAATAGCAATTGCATCAAGAATATCTTTCGAAGAGGTGATAGCAAGATCATCTGTGATCTTAAGCGTGCCTTCCCAAACACGGTCAGTATCATGCAGTACAAAGCCTTGACTAGATTGCACGGGCCCACCGTTCACCGCGGTAGAATCTAAAAGGGTTTGCTCGATGGAAGCAATCTCGAGCTGCTGAAACAAATCACCAATCGTAATTTCAATCGGTCGATTAATCGTCACACCAAAACAGCCTTCATCATTGTGTTCACAAATTATTGTCACTGTGCGCGCGAAATTTGGATCATCCATTGCAGGCATGGCGATCAATAATTGATTACTTAAGTTAGATGATGTCAGCAACATTTAGGGGCTAGTAGCCTCACAAATCATTTTGTGGTGAATGACGTCCTACCGTTTTCCTTATGAAAAACCATCGAACGAGTAATATTCAATCGGTCGTACTTTTGACGTATGTCTTTTGGTAACGGTTCATAAGGGGCAGCTAGCTTAACAATTCTCAAGGCTGCTTTATCCAAAACCCGACTACCCGATGATACATCAATCTGCATTTCAACAACACGGCCAGAACGGTCTAAAGTTGCGTTAAGAATCAAAGTGCCGCTTAGACTTAAGCGAATTGCTTCGTTAGGGAAGTTGATATTCCCTATTCTTTCCAACTTCTTTGCCCAATTATTAATGTAACGAGCTTCAACTGAGCTTTTCGCGCTGATAGAGTCGACAAAGTGAATACGTGGGCGTCTTGCATAACGTTGCTCTTGCTCGCTAGTTTCAGCCATTAACATTCTAATTTCTTCAGATTTCTCAGAAACCTCTGCATTTCTAATCGTTGGCTCCTGAATTTCTTCCTCAATAATTTGCTTATTGATTTTCTTTTGTGTTTTGCCTTTGGTCGTTAGTACTTGAGGCTTAGGCTTTGGAGTGACTTCTGGTGCTGACTCTTCGCTCGCAAAAGTTTGGTTGCCATCTGTTGTATTTGGGTTTTCAGAGGCAAGTGGGCTGGTAATACGCTTCTTTTCATCCAGTGTTCCACCACCCTCCTGATTTGCTTGTGCAATAAAATCAGCATCTTTAGGTGCAAACTCGGAACTTGTATTCACAAGAGTGATATCCAGCAAAGTGCTTTTTCTAACCGGATTGGGTTCGGGCATCATAAAGCCTGTTGCAAAAATTAATACTGCGTGCAAAAAAAGCGCCACAGGTAAACTAGTGAACATAGGGCTCTTTTGAGCTTTATTTGAAAAAGTATCAGACATTGGGCGACTCACCGTTGACTATTGTTTTTATTTTCGCGTCTTATTGATTTAGCGTAACTATATAATAACCTTTCGTCAATATACCAAGACCAAACCTACTTCTATATTAATAGAAGGGACTTTTTTCCGGTGGGGTAGTCCTGAAGAACTTCATGACCCATAAATATTGCTCAGGGCTTTGCATCACCAGCTTTTCCAGTGCACGGTTAAGTGCAGTAGCATCATTACCGTTGTCATTACTAGGATAATCTGCAGGCATTGCTTCTAATCTTAGTTGATATTGGCGACTAAACTCATCAAAAGCAACAAAACCAGCGACAGCTTTTGCGCCACCTAATTTCGCCAATCGAGCGGGCGTTGTAAGGGTTGCTTTATCGCGTTTAAAGAAAGGAGCAAATACCGCATTATCCAATCCTAGGTCTTCATCAGGAAGAAATATCATGATTCTTTTGCTTTTTATAGCGCGAATTAGCGGCCTCAAACCATCGTCTCTTGAAACCACAAAATCAACGAAGCGACAGCGGCTTCTTGCGATCATCCAATCAATCACAGGATTAGCAGAAGGCTTGTATGAACCAAAGCTTTTATAATCAGTTGACAGAGCAATCGCAGCAAATTCAAGCATCACACTATGCGCTAACATTAGAATGACCGGCTGATCATTGCCAATATCTGCGAGAAGCTTTTCACCCTCAATATTTACCATTCTTTTTAAGCGGCTTTTGCTAGCAAAAAATAACAAACTGTAATCAACTAACGCCTTACCGTACCAACCAAGATTACTTCGCACTTTATCTTGCAGATCACTTTCTGAAGCATTTGGGAAAACTTGCCGAAGGTTCTTTTCAACAACAACTTTGCGCTTTTGATTGTTTTTATAAAGATAGGCACCAATAGCATCACCGAAGGCATGCCGAGCCGAACTTGGCAACAAACTCAGGATTGCGGCCAATATCAGCCCTAACCAACTAATGATATATTTAGGGTGGAGTAATGAAATTTTGAATTTTATGTTTTTATCAGGCACTTCTACGTCACCTTTATTCGTTGGCACAGCTACTGTTTAGCTCCCATTGATTTCGCTAAATCTTGAGTAATTTTATCATGCGCCTGAGCAGCCGACTCAGTCCAATCCGGACTCATCTCTGGCCAACCCTGCGTATGCTGCTGCACTAAATCTGCAAGCACATGAATGTGTTCTGGCTCGTCGTTCAAAGCAGGGATATAAGTGTATTTTTCCCCACCTGCTTCTTCAAAGACCTCGCGATTTTCACCCGCAATTTCTTCAAGCGTTTCTAGGCAGTCCGAGGAAAAGCCAGGGCAAACAACATCAACCCCTTTAACGCCATCTTTTGCTAACGCCTCAAGTGTCTTATCCGTGTAAGGTTTCAGCCATTCTGCACGGCCGAAGCGCGATTGAAATGTCACTAACCATTGCTCTAGGTTCAGCTCTAAAGCTTCAGCCAACAATCGCCCCGTCTTATGACATTGACAATGGTAAGGGTCGCCTAGTTCAAGGTTACGTCGAGGCAGACCATGAAATGACATCACCAGCTTTTCATTTTGCCCGTGCTCTGCCCAGTGTTTTTTGACACTGTTAGCTAACGCTTCGATATAGTTTGGGTTGTCATGATACTGATTTACAAATCGAATTTCTGGCAGCCAACGCCAACGCTTCATTTCTTTACTCACTGCATCATACGTAGTCGCCGTCGTTGCAGCAGAGTACTGAGGATAGAGTGGCAAAACTAAAAGCCTTCTAGCCCCTTTGGCGCGCAAGTTTCTTAAGCCTTGCAGTATTGAAGGGTTGCCATAACGCATGGCTAACTCCACATGCACGGGCGCATTCACCCTAACATTCATCTCTGCCTGCAAGGCCTGTTGCTGCAATTTTCCATACTTGAGTAGAGGCGAACCGGCTTCTTCCCAAACTGAGGCGTAAAGCTTGGCGCTTTTAGCGGGACGAGTTCGTAAAATAATGCCGTTTAGAATGCACCACCAAATTACCTTAGGTATTTCAACTACCCTACCATCGGAGAGAAATTCTTTTAGGTAGCGCCTCACTGCCTTAGTCGTTGGCTCATCCGGTGTTCCTAGGTTTACAATTAGAACCCCAAGACTTTCCGACTTTCCGTGAAAAAAATTCTCATCGTGACTAAATCGACTCATTTATACTCTCAATTTGTGGTTATTTTTTACGCCAAATACGCTTGGTATTTCGATGCGAATAATAGCATATTTGTAATAAGCACAGATATTATCCTTTTTCTTAACCGATTTAATTATTTAACGAGCTTTAAGGTGGCATTAAATTAGCAGCGGTCTATAATCAACATCCCACTAATTAAAATAGTTTAGGTATTGATTATGGCCAGAGTCACGGTCGAAGACTGCTTAAAGCACGTTGAAAGTAACTATGCACTCGTGCTGCAGGCTTCCAAGCGCGCCCGCAAAATTGCTGAAGGTGCAGAACCTCTAGTTGAGCGCGATAATGATAAGCCTTGTGTTATAGCACTTAGAGAGATCGCTGATAACGTCGTTGCGGAAGCAGCTGTAGCGCAAGAAGTCCTTGTTCCGGGCGAACAACCTGATGCGCTCGAAATAACTATCGAAGCCTGACCTAATGACAGCGGCGAGTGAAGCGCCGGACTTTGAGTCCACCGATCTTTATCGGATTGTTAACCGGTATCAATCGGCTGCGGAAATCGAAACGACCCGCAGAGCCTTCACTTTTGCCGCGAGTGCTCATGCACTTGTCACCAGAAAATCTGGTGAGCTCTATATATACCACCCATTAGAAGTTTCCCGCATCCTTGCTGACCTGCATATGGACGTGGATACGCTCTGTGCTGCATTACTTCATGACGTTGTTGAAGACACACATTATACTAAGCAAGATATAATTGATCAGTTCGGCGAAGTCGTCGCCGATCTCGTT
>CALKXC010000026.1 GCA_938004025.1 uncultured Leucothrix sp.
AGCTTGGTGGGTTACCTCGGGCCAAACTGTTGCCCCAATGGATCCTACCTTTAAATTACTCGGTGGAGGTGTCGGTGGCACAATCGGATACTGGCCCAGTCTGATCGTTGGTTTGGTGTGTTGCGCATTGATTATATTGGGACTAATCAACGGACGTCGACAGCGAAAGCGTTTTGACTTCCCTTTACGTCCTGTTTGGGCAGAGTTTGTCCTAGCAGGTCTGGGTATCACAGTGGTGATGGGCATTGTAGGAATAGCTAATAGCTATCATATGCCAAGTAGAGTAGCGAAACGCTATGCTGAAGCGAATGGCATGGTCGTTCCAGAAGGAGGCCTTGAGATTGCCTACGGTTTACCGATTCCTTTCTTAATTGCTATCGGTGTAGCCGTAATAATGACCTTCATTGCACAGCGTACTCGCTTCGGTCGTTACGTGTTTGCTCAGGGTGGAAATCCTGAAGCAGCTGAATTGTCAGGAATTAATACTAAGGCAATGACGGTCGCTATATTCAGTTTAATGGGCATGTTGTGTGGTTTAGCTTCGGCTATCGCAACGGCACGTCTAAATGCTTCAACCAATGCGACAGGGACGCTAGATGAGCTGATGGTAATCGCAGCCGCAGTAATTGGTGGTACCTCATTAAATGGGGGAGTCGGAACTATTGTTGGTGCAGTGCTGGGTGCATTAGTCATGCAGTCACTTCAGTCAGGTATGGTTTTATTAGGCTTTGATGCGCCACTGCAAAACATGGTGGTCGGTGTGGTGCTAGTGCTGGCTGTTTATATTGATATTGTCTACCGCAGACGTGCAGGTTAAGGAGGATACCCATGAATAAGGAACAAAACGTACCTTTGGTTGAAATGCGTGACATGGCAATCTCTTTTGGTGGTGTACACGCTGTCGATGGTGTTGATGTCGATTTATATGCGGGCGAAGTGGTCGCAGTTTTAGGTCATAACGGTGCTGGAAAGTCGACGCTCATCAAAATGCTGTCAGGTGCTTATCGAGGCAGTCGCGGTGAAATTAAGATCAGTGGTGAAAAGGCCACGATCAATAATCCACATGATGCTAAAGCCTATGGTATCGAAACGATTTATCAAACACTGGCGCTTGCGGACAACATAGATGCTGCTGGGAATCTATTCCTCGGTCGTGAGTTGAAGACGATGTGGGGAACACTAGATGACGTGGCTATGGAAGCTGAAACCCGCAAGGTGATGAAGCGACTTAATCCTAACTTTGCACGTTTTCGAGAGCCAGTGAAAGCGCTATCGGGTGGTCAGCGCCAGTCTGTGGCGATTGCTCGAGCGGTTCACTTCAACGCTAGAATCCTGATTATGGATGAGCCAACGGCAGCACTTGGGCCGCAGGAAACTAAGCAGGTCAGTGAGTTGATTTTGGAGCTCAAAAAGCAAGGCATTGGTATCTTCTTAATTAGTCATGACATCCATGATGTGTTTGATCTAGCGGACCGAGTTGCTGTGATGAAGAATGGTAAATTGGTGGGTTCGGCAAATACTGCTGATGTGACAAAAGACGAAGTCTTAGGAATGATTATCTTGGGGAAGGTACCCGAGAATGCAATTCCAGGCCCAGGCGCTGAAACGGATTAACGCTCTGTGAGCTTTAATCCGTCATTGTTTAGCCTGACTTCTAACAGCGGGCAAAGTATTCGGGGTGAGAGGTTCTCTCTTGCCTTTGCTTTGTTAATGACGGCCCAAGTTAATTCAGCGGACACTAACGCTGAAGCAACAGCATTAAAACCTATTGAGAAGGGGGCTGGTGCGGTTCGTTTTCTAGATGTCACATCGAAGCAGCCATTTTCTCATCAATACACCGGTGGTTGGGAGCACTTCGTTGGAGGCGGAGTGGCGGCTTTTGATTGTAATGATGATTCTGCGCCAGATCTGTATGTTGCAGGCGGTGAATCGATCGCAAAACTACTCGTTAATTCTGGCGATAAGCAGATACGATTCGAGCACAAACCACACTCATCAACTGACCTAAAAGCGGTTACCGGTGCCTATCCCATTGATATTGATTCTGATGGAATAACGGATCTTGCTGTATTGCGGGCGGGTGAAAATGTGCTGCTTAAAGGCAAGGGTGATTGTCAGTTTGAGCGTGCTAATGAGCTTTGGAAATATCAGGCTAGCGATCGCTGGACTACCGCATTTAGTGCAACTTGGGAGCCAGCAAAGCCTTCATCAACTGGCCCGACGATGGTTTTTGGAAACTATGTTGATCGCAAAGATAAAGAGGGCCCATTTGGCGCCTGTGACCAACATGAACTCTATCGAATGAGTGGGGGTGTTTTCAATAAACCACTGATGCTAGCACCAGGTTATTGCACCTTATCGATATTATTTTCCGACTGGAAACGACAGGGCAAAGCTGACTTAAGAATCAGTAACGATCGGCATTATTATTTGCATGATGGTCACGATCAGTTATGGAAAATGCAGGAAGAGCCAGCGCTTTATACTGAAGCTGAGGGTTGGCAGTCTTTTAAAATATGGGGGATGGGCATTGCTAGCCGCGATATTACTGGGAATGGTTTACCTGACTATCTACTAACCAGCATGAGCGATCAGAAGTTTCAGGTGCTAAAAAAAGATTCGCAAAACCCAGAATATACTGACGAAGCTTTCAAGCGCGGCATGATTGCACATCGCCCATACTTTGGTGATGAAGGCAGGCCTTCGACGGCGTGGCATGCTCAGTTTGGGGATGTAAATAATGACGGATTGGATGATTTGTTTATTGCTAAAGGCAATGTGGATCAAATGCCAGGGCTTGCGATTAAGGATCCGAATAATCTGTTACTGCAAGATACCTCAGGGAATTTTCATGAAGTCGGGCAAGTCGCTGGGATTGCAGATGTAGAGCGCTCCCGAGGTGCAGCGCTAGAAGATTTTAATGGCGACGGTAAATTAGATCTTGTTGTGGTAAACCGACGTGCAGATTTTAGAATTTACCAGAATGTAACTGAAGAAATCGGTCAATGGGTCGGTATTAAACTGAAGCAAAAAGGTGCTAATACTGATGCCATTGGTGCGTGGATAGAAGTCAAAGCCAATGAGAAAGTTTATCATCGTGAAGTGAGCATAGGTGGCGGTCATGCTGGGGGAAGCTTATTGCCTCAGCATTTTGGTTTAGCTGAAACTGAGTCAGTCAAGGTTCGCATAATATGGCCCGATCAAACGGTCGGCCAATGGCGAGAATACTCAGCGGGTGAAGTTTGGACTGTTTTGAAATAAAGACCTCAGCGGTTATGATAAAAATCAGGTGATCCAGCCACTCTAAAAGAGAGATTGATCTGAGATGCGCAAAACAAACAAACGACCCAACTTTCTATTTTTTATGACTGACCAACACCGTGCGGATTGGCTCGGCTGCTATGGGCACCCCGTCGTGAAAACACCTTCAATAGATTCTATTGCGGCGTCCGGAACTCGCTTTGACAGTTTCTATGTAGCATCGCCCGTTTGTATGCCAAATCGCGCTTCTTTCATGACTGGTCGCTATCCCAGTGTTCATGGGTTAAAAACTAATGGATCTCGACTACCGCTAACCGCTAATACCTTCGTCGATGTGTTGGCTGAAGCAGGTTATAAAACCGCTTCTATCGGTAAAAGCCACCTTCAGTCTTTTACGGGCATTGACCCATTTCGCTATGGAGAGCCAGTAGAGCGAGTGATAGAAGAAGCTTGGCGTGCTGATGAAGGTAATTATTATCAGGAAGAGCCTGAGAATTACACCAGCGATGACCGCTATGAGTTTGAAACACCTTATTATGGTTTCCAGCAGGTAGAAATGGTGACTAAGCATGGTGATAAAACTAGCGGGCACTATGGTCAATGGTTTCGAGAAAATGTGCCGAATTGGAAAGAGCTGCATGATCCTGTAAATGAATTGCCGCACGAGTATATTTGCCCACAAGCTTACCGAACACCGATTGCTGACGAGCACTACAACACGGCGTGGATAGCGGATCGGGCGATTGATTATATAAATAATACAGAAGAAGACGAGCCGTTCTTTGCCTTTGTATCTTTTCCCGATCCACACCATCCATTTAACCCGCCGGGTAAGTACTGGGATATGTATCAACCAGAGCAGTTTGAAGTCAGTTTGCCGTATTCTGCGCATAAAAACCCAACACCTCCAATGCAATGGCTTGAAGAAAACTATCGAGCAGCAGGTGAGCAGCTGAACATGCAAACGGCCATGCGTATTGGCGACCGTGAGTTGCAAGAAGCGATGGCATTGACTGCGGGAATGATCAGTTGTGTGGATGCGCATATCGGGAGGGTCGTTGATGCTTTAAAAGCGTCTGG
>CALKXC010000027.1 GCA_938004025.1 uncultured Leucothrix sp.
TTGGGTTGGATAACCACGGTAATCTTTACACTGATTGGTGGATGGTTCGCGATGCGCGCGGGCTCCTTAAAAGCTCTGTTCATTGCGGGTATTGCAATGGCAGCGACTAATTTGATGTTCAGTATAATGGCGTGGTCCGGCAAGTCAGAATTGTTATTTGCAGTGTCGGTGGTACTAGATGATGTTGCAGCCGCCTTTGCGACGGTCGCGTTTGTGGCATTTATATCCCGATTAGTGGACAGAACATATACCGCAACACAATATGCGTTGTTAGCATCAATTGGAACACTTGGGCGGACGTTATTAGCCTCTTCTTCTG
Organism: uncultured Leucothrix sp.; assembly: GCA_938004025.1. Classification (GTDB taxonomy): domain Bacteria; phylum Pseudomonadota; class Gammaproteobacteria; order Thiotrichales; family Thiotrichaceae; genus Leucothrix. The sequence goes on from CALKXC010000027.1 coordinate 320, forward strand.
GTGAGATCGTAGATTGGCTAGATGGCGACTGGGGGACTTTCTTTATAATCACCGCACTGATGGTTATACCATCACTAATATTGCTCTGGTTTATCCGCAATAAGGTAGTATTTGAAAATAGTCTGCCAGCCTCAAATGATACTGACACGATGAAGTCTTAAGCTTTACCTTAAGTCAGATAAAAAGCACAGCGGCGAAAGTCACTGTGCTTTTTTTATAGTTGATGAGTCCATCCCCCAGTATTTATTTTACAGTCAATACTGTCTAACCCCATGTGAATCAAAAGCCCTATGCCTACTAAGCGAGTTTTAGGTATGGCGCTTAATAAAAAATAACGCTAATCGCTAATGGAGCGATAAAGTGTAAAATCATGTGAAACATTATTGATCCTAAAAGCAGTGCCAGTGAAGAACAGCAATCGTATACCATAACAGCAGCACTGATGAAGTAGCTTGCTGTGTTTTAATTTGATCCCACATCGAGCGTAGTCTCTCAGTATTTTTAAGGATAATCGTACATGGCTTTGAAAATTGGTTTAGCACTAGGGAGTGGAGCCGCAAGAGGCTGGGCGCATATAGGTGTTATTCGCGCTTTACAAAAATATGGTACTGAACCGCATGTTGTTTGTGGGTGTTCAATAGGCGCTGTTGTTGGGGCGGCTTATGCCGCTTCGAGTCTCGACAAACTTGAAGCGTGGATAACTACCCTGACTAAATTAGAGCTGGCTAGGTATGGTGAGCTCAGCTTTAAAGGGGGCCTAATCGATAAAGAACGGCTTCATGAACGTTTTGTCAAAAATATATGTGGGGATGACAGCAAAATAGAAGATCTTGACAAAATGTTTGGTGCCGTCGCTACCGACCTCCACACAGGGCGAGAGGTTTGGTTTACCAAAGGAAATACTCTCTCGTCAATTTGGGCTTCTACGGCATTGCCCGGATTGTTTCCTCCTGTCTTTTTTGAAGATAAATGGTTAGTTGATGGTGGTTTGGTTAACCCAGTTCCTGTATCAATGTGTCGTTCTTTGGGTGCAGATGTTGTGATTGCAGTTGATCTAAATGCAGATATCATTGGAAAGCGTAGCATGCGCTCCAAAGATGGCAGCACTAAAAAAGAAATTGAAAATAAGCAAAAAGCTGCGCCTTCAGGTTTTGTTGAAAACGAAGAAGGTAGGGGTGAAATTTCACTTGGCAATTGGAAAGAAGCTTTTGTAGATTTTTCAAGTCAGATCTTTCCCAATTCAAATAAGGAAGATGAGCCTCAAGCGCCAGGGATGTTTGAAACGATTGCTAGCTCAGTCAATATTATGCAACACAGAATTACTCGCAGCCGTATGGCGGGAGACCCGCCAGATGTATTGTTATCACCTCGCTTAGCTCATATTAGCTTATTGGAATTCTATCGAGCAGAAGAATCTATTCAAGTGGGGTATGACCTAACGTTACAAAAGCTAGATGCAATTCGTCATGCTATCAGTGAATAAACTTGGCTATTGTACGGGCGATGATAAATAAGCTGCTCTGCTAAGAATGGTAAACCATAATGGTTTTGACTCTACGTCTTCAATTAGCAATTCAGATGAATGAGAGAAGTCTTCCAACAGCATGGTTTCTATTTGTGTGGCAAATTCTTTGTCATCCACAATTGCTGTTATTTCAAAATTTAACCTGAAGGAACGGTTGTCCATGTTGGCAGTTCCCACCGCAGCTAAATAATCATCAACCAAAAATGACTTCTGATGAAGGAAGCCTTTTTGATATTTCAATACTTTTACTCCCGCTTTCATTACACCTGTTACGAATGAAAAAAGTGATAGGTAAATGAGTAAATTATCTGGTTTTTCAGGAATTAATATAGTGACATCCACACCCCGAAGCGCAGCAAGCCGAAGCGCCTGCTGCACACCCTCATCAGGGACAAAATAAGGGCTGGCGATCCAAATGCGTTTTTTAGCTACATGCATGGCATGTTGCATCATTAGGCTAGCCGTTTCAAAGGGATCGGATGGCCCCGAAGGAAGGATTAGCACTCGCTGATCATGTTGTTTGGCTGATTTAGGGCGCCAGTTGAGCTGAAGAGCACCATCTGTAGCCCAGTGCCAATCTTCAACAAATGAAAGTTGCACCCCTAATGCTGATGGTCCATCCAAACGAATATGCGTGTCGCGCCAATTAGGATAATTAGGATCTTTGTTGAGGTATTCATCACCAATGTTGTGACCGCCTAGCCAAGCTGTTTTACCATCTACAACAACTATTTTTCTATGGTTTCTAAAGTTCAGCTGGAATCTATTCTGCACATTGCGGGTTGAGTGAAATGAATTAACTTCTATGCCGGCTAAGGTAAGTTTCTTGATGTAGCGTTCACTGAGGTGGTAGCAGCCTATGTCGTCATATAGCAAAAATACCCGAATCTTTTTTTGTACTGCTTTAGTTAATATTTCTAAAAGTTCATTACCAAGCTGGTCATCATTTATAATGTAAGATTGAACAAGCACATAGTCTTTAGCATTCTCAATCCCTTCGAAAATGTCTTTAAAAGTTTGACGTCCATTTATCAGTAGTTGAGCATGATTGGCTTGGGTGAAAGGTAGCTTTGCCAAAACTTCAAAGGCATTTAATTCAGTATTTTTATTGGAATGACTCAGAAGAAAAGGGTCAATGTCTTTACTGAAAAGGCCTAATTTATTGCGAAAGTCTTTTTCATCCTCAACTCGAGCTGAGACATAACCATTAAAACGTGTCCTGCCAAAAATTAAATAGGCAGGTACCCCAAGCCAGGGAAACGCAATGAGAGTGACAACCCATGCGATCGTACCTTGCGATGTACGGGTTGAGAGAAGCGCAAAAATTGAGGTGATTATCCCCAGTAGTTGCACTGCTGCGAAGAAAATTGCCATTGTTGTCATTTCTAATCCTGAAATTACAATGTCACCGCCTGTTTCAGTGAAATCCTTTTTTGTATCAACCAGTCTCTATTGAGTGCTGTGAAGCAAGTATAGCTAATGTTAAACTAAATGTTTTATGTCTACTTTTTAGGGCACTTTCATGACTAGTGTAGTAATTCCTGTCAATTCGTTTGACCTTGTTATATTTGGTGCCACTGGTGATCTCGCTATGCGAAAGTTATTGCCAGCTTTATTTCGCAGACATGCGGTTGCTCAGATCCCTGAACAGGCAAGAATTATTGGCTTATCCTTAAGCAAGCATACTACAGACGATTATCGAACTTTAGCGACTAATGCACTTGAAAAACACATCCCAGCCGATGAGCTTGATTCTGAGCTGTTAAGCAGCTTCTTAGAGCGAATCCATTACATTCCGAATGATGTCACTGACCCAGAAGGTTGGACAGAACTGGTTGATATGCTCGATCAATTTCCAGACAGAATACGTGTTTATTATCTTGCTGTTAGTCCAACCTTTTTTGGTGTTATTGCGCATGGTTTATCCAATGCAGGTCTATCGGATGGTAAAGCACGTCTTGTTGTCGAGAAGCCGTTAGGCCATGACCTTAAAAGTGCCCAGCAGCTGAATTCTGATATTGGTGCAGTATTTGAAGAGCGATGTATTTATCGTATTGACCACTATTTAGGCAAGGAGACCGTTCAGAATTTAATGGCCTTAAGATTTGCCAACGCACTCTTTGAACCCATTTGGAACGCACAGTCTATTGACCATGTGCAAATTACTGCAGCAGAGTCGCTAGGTGTCGGTACTCGTGGAGGTTATTACGACAACTCTGGTGCCATGCGAGACATGGTGCAGAACCATTTGATGCAGTTGATTTGCTTGATAGCGATGGAGCCACCACATGATTTTAATGCTAACGCTGTTCGAGATGAAAAATTAAAAGTACTACGTGCACTTAAACCTATCAAAGGGTTTGACGCATTAAACAAAACAGTACGTGCACAATATCTTGCAGGGCCTGATTCTCCTTCCTATGTGGATGAGGCTAAAAACCCAGAGAGCACTACGGAGTGTTATGTTGCTATTGAAGCTGAAATCGAAAATTGGCGATGGGCTGGCGTTCCATTTTTCCTAAGGACCGGGAAAAAACTGCGTTCGCAAGTTACCGAGATTGCGATTGTGTTTAAGAAACCGCCTCATTTAGTTTTTGGGAATTTGTCTACACCTATCTCAAATAATGTGTTGAGTATCCGATTACAGCCAGATGAAGGTTTGGAATTAGAACTAATGACTAAGGAACCTGGCCCTGGAGGGTTTAGACTTCATGCTACGCCGCTAGATGTTGCATTCGCAGAAGCTCAGGATACAGGTCGGATGCCGGATGCTTACGAGCGTTTATTGATGGATGTAGTTCGTGGTGATCAGACTTTGTTTATGAGAGGGGATGAAGTTGAAGCTGCTTGGGAATGGATTGATCCGATCATGGAGGGCTGGGAGAAATCAGGAACTAAGCCAGAAACCTATGACAGCAATAGCGAAGGCCCAACAGCTGCCGTTGAAATGATGGCTAGATCGGGTCGACGTTGGAGAAAGATATAATTATTATTTTTAGCCATAATTAAATGAAAAATGCCCGAAGTAAATTCGGGCATTTTTATTCCTGATTAATCAGGCTGTGACACTTGGGATTAAGCTTCCTGCTTTGCACCCATTAGCGCGCGATAAGCTAGTGCACCAATGATTGCACCGGCGATAGGAGCCGCCCAGAATACCCATAGCTGCGACAGTGCTGTTGCGTCCATTGAGATTAATGCAGGACCCGTACTACGTGCAGGGTTCACAGACGTATTCGATACTGGAATCGAAATTAAGTGAATCAGAGTTAAACACATACCAATTGCAAGCGGAGCAAAACCTGCGGGTGCACGGCCTTTGATGGTTCCACCTACACTTGAATCACCTGTATCCGTGACACCCATAATTACCATTAGGAATGCAGCTGTCATAACTACTTCAGTAATGATAACAGCGATTAGGTTGAACTTGCCTGGAGAAGCTTCACCATAACCGTTAGATGCCAGATTGCCAATCGCTGCAGCTCCGTCAGGACCATTAGTGAGGATTATTGCAAGGATTGCAGCAGCAGCACATGCACCCGCTACTTGAGCGATGATGTACGGAATAAGCTCAGCAAAAGAAAAACGGCCACCAAACCACAGGCCGATTGAAATAGCCGGATTAAAATGACCGCCAGAAATGTGGCCAACTGCATAAGCCATGGTCAGAACAGTCAAACCAAAGGCAAAAGAAACACCGACTAAACCAATACCAACGTCAGGGAAAGCCGCTGCTAATTTAGCGCTACCAACACCACCGAGTACTAACCAAAGCGTGCCGAAAAATTCAGCAAACAGTCTGTTATGTAAATGCATTTATTAAAACTCCGTTTTTTTATATTTGAAAGGTAGTAAAGACATGCAACGTTATAAAGTGCTGTGCTGCTCTGTCGATTCTCTTAAGTGGAGTTATTACTTATATAGTTCATTACAGGTTTGTAATGTTTTGAACAATTGATACTAAACTCTGCTGATAGCTTTTGAAAAGCTGGTGAAATTAATGAACTAAACTTTCGGTGGGATCACTCAACTAAACATTAAAGAATGAGAACAAAAGATTTATCTAATCATAAAAATTAATTTCCCATCATTATGAAATGCCCTGATAAGGCATCATGATATTCATCGGCCTCCCTGAAAAGGGTAGGTCGTTTTTTTTGATAAAAAACTGTAGTATTTGCCCAATAGAGCTTAAATGCTAATGTCAGGAGTTACGCCGCATGATTGGTGGTTTTGTTCAGGGTTTTTCTTCCCTCTTTCAAGGGTTTTCCCTTGTTTTTCAAAAAGGTATTCGGATGTTTGTCTTGATACCGTTATTAATAAATATGGTAATATTTAGCGGTGCAGTATGGTTAGCCTACACCCAATATCAGCAGTTAATTGAGCGGCTTTTAGGTTGGTTACCAACATGGCTCTCGTGGGTAGAATGGTTGTTACTTCCTTTTTTTGCTTTGCTTATTTTATTAGTGATTTATTTTACGTTTAGTATTGTCGCTAATTTCATTGCTGCACCTTTTAATGCATTGCTGGCTGAAAAAGTTGAATTAAAGCTGCGGGGAGGGAATGTTGTTGGATCCAATAATATCTCATTAGTTAAAAATGTTGGTAAGACACTAGGCAGTGAAGTGAGTAAGGTTTTATACATGTTGAAGTGGATGCCGATTTTATTGCTGATTACTGTAATTCCAGGTCTGAATCTCATTGCTCCAGCGGCTTGGTTAGTCTATGGGGCTTGGATGTATTCATTACAATACACCGACTATCCAATGGGTAATCACAATTTGTTTATGAAAGAAGAGCTTACCGTTTTAAGAAAGAACCGTTGGGATGCTTTGGGCTTTGGGCTTGCAACAACACTGATAACGATTATTCCAGTGCTAAACTTTATTGCAATGCCAGTGGCAGTTTCAGGCGCTACCGCGCTATGGGTTAAGAAATTATCCAGCTAACCTGTGGATAGGCCAAGACGTAGACTGAGTGTTTCTAATCGCTGCTTTTGACGCAACAGGTCGGTCAGTTTACTCGGTGTAAAGTGGAGAAAAAGAAAGCCAGTAACCGCGAGTACAAAAGCTATGCTAAGAACAACAGATTGAACTAAAAGATTCACTGGAAGATGATAGCCAAATTGTTGAGCTAAGCTACTAATAGCGTAACTAAGCCCCAGAGAAATCAGCACGATGATTGCGGTATAAACCATCCATTGACCCGTAGAGTGAGCTTTACTTGCCCTTTCCTGATGCTGTTCTATCTTTTTAATATATTGTTGCTTGCGTTGGTTTAGTGAGCGAACAATGATAGTACGGCTGCTTTTTTGAATTAATTCACTGCTGATTGTCTCATTGAAAATCATTAGGTTTGGTAGCCTTGAGAGCAGCTCACCCTGTTTGTCTATAATAACTTTTCGGCTGTTCTTTTGTCCTAACTCAGCATCTAGATTTAATAAATGCAGAGGGTCATTTTTCCAGTGCTGAACAATTTGTAGTTTAATGTTAGCGATGTGTTTTTCTTTTTCTTGTGAGAAAAACCGATTAAGCGATGGATTATTGAGTGCTAGCAGGTCTTGTAAAGCCACTATTGAATAATGAGGATTTCTTTTAATTAAATTTGCAAGATAGGGTAATGCTTGAGTAGTTTTGTTACTAATAGAGAGTAGCCGAACTCTTTCAAACTGGAGTTCGGCGTTGTAAGTTTGTGATTGGGTGCAGGCCGCCTCAATCGCGAGAAGGGCTTGGGCTAACTTGCCATTTTTAATTTGGCTGTTAGCAAGATGCCTATAAGCAAAACAGGCAAAATCGGGATTGATGTTCTGACTTTGTAGGGCGGCAATATTAAAGTGCCTTTCGGCTAGTACAGGCTCATTTGTTATTGAGTAAAGCCACGCCAAATGGAAGTGACAGAGGTGGTCGTTAGGGGTTTTGCTGATGGTACTTTTCAAACTATCAATATCTAAAGGTAAACGCCTTAGAGCCACCGTTGGTAATTGCTTCTGTAGCCGCTTGAGGTCGAGAGATAATTTTAAAACAAGGTCTTCAAAAATCGCTTTGTGCTCGTTTTTCCATTCTTTTGCCTTCTGTCTTAAGTCAATACTTGATCCGATCAGGTTATTAGTTAAACCTCGGTACAGCGCCTGTTTAGTTATGCTATTTTGAACGTTATAATAAAGACAAAAGTATTCTATATTGATTCGGTGAAAGTGGGGTGCCTGTCGTCCTGTTGATAGCAGAATTTTATTTGGGATAGCAGAGATAGCGGTTTGTTTATTTTTGTCGAACATATTTGATATTTCAAAATAGCGATTAGTTAACTAAATTAACTTAATCAATGATTTATCACTTCCTTAAATATCGTTAACGCTGAAGGTTTCGCGACGAATGGGTAATGTTAAGTGATGATTGAAGCCCTAAAACGGTTGCAAAATAATGAATGTAATGAATAAATTAGAGCTGCTCTCTTTCATCCATATTTCAATATTGCCGTGAAAAAACAAACAAAAATCCAGTCGCTTTTGCAGCATCAAAAAAAGCTGAAGAGCTGTCAAACCTGCCCAAATATGATCGGCCCTGTCATAACTTGTGAGCCAGTAATCTCACCGGTTATATTGATTGGTCAAGCACCGGGAGATAGAGAGGGCGTTATTGGCAAACCTTTTGGTTGGACAGCCGGGAAGACGCTGTTTAAGTGGTTTGATAGTCAAGGGGTTAGCGAGGACAAATTCAGACGTTCGGTTTACATCGCATCAGTCTGTCGCTGTTTTCCAGGTAAAAAGCCAAAAGGTGGGGATAGAGTGCCAGATCGTGATGAAATCAAGGCTTGTCGAGCATGGATGGATGCAGAGTTTGAATTGCTAAAGCCTAAATTAATAATACTAGTTGGAAAGCTAGCAATTTCACAGTTTTTGCCAGTCAAGAAATTAACAGATGTGATTGGTCAAGAGTTTGAGCAAGAAATTGCGGGTCAACTTTGTACTTTGATTCCCCTGCCACATCCTTCTGGTGCATCGACTTGGCATCAGTCTGAGCCTGGATCATTGTTATTGAAACAAGCCTTACAAAGACTGGGTTTAAATGAGGAATGGCAGTCTATCAAGTAATTTGCTTAATACGTTGCCTGTTAATATTTGGCAGCTTACAATTACCACCTTTGATTTTTTGAATTTTGCCCATATAGTTGAAATTCAGGCGCAGGCCAGTTCAACCAACAGACGGAGTTAATACATGCCTTGGAACGAACCAGGTGGAAACAAAGATAAAGACCCGTGGAGCAATAAGCCTTCACGAGGAAATTCGTCCGACGGAATCGAAGACGCCATTCAAAAAATGAATGATAAGTTGGGTCAATTGTTCGGGGGTGGATCTTCAAGCAATAA
>CALKXC010000028.1 GCA_938004025.1 uncultured Leucothrix sp.
AGTTCTATTGATTGTTGTTGATTCATCCAAGGTACTTTTTGATATGGAATGACCTCATTGTTTCCACAGTTGCTTCCGCAATAGTAGGTCGAGTCGGTATTTAAAATTTCTTTATAATCGGAAGCAACGGGTACACCGATACGATAGTTCTCGCGAGGAACCGGGGTAAAGTTAAATAAGCCGATGATGTGATTGCCATCACGGTCTTTACGTAACACGGCCAGCACCGATTGATCCGAATCATTACAGTCAATCCAACTAAACCCTTCATGCGAAAAGTCTAGATCATGGAGCGCCGTTTCTTTTCGATACAGGCCATTTAGATCGGCAATGAGTGAGCTTATCGCTTTGCGGTCAGTATCTTCACCAGCCTGCCAGTTAAGCTGCGTCATCTCATTCCATTCTTCAGGCTGAGCTATTTCGCCGCCCATAAACAATAGCTTTTTACCGGGGTGTGCATAATGCCACGCATAAAACAGCCGTAAATTTGCCAGTTTTTGCCAGCGGTCACCGGGCATTTTTTCAAACAAGCTGCGCTTGCCATGCACCACTTCATCGTGAGAAAGCGGCAATACAAAATTCTCACTGTATGAATAGATTTGACTAAAGGTCAGCTTGTTATGGTGGTACTTACGATGAACAGGGTCTTGTTCGATATAATCAAGATTGTCATTCATCCAACCCATATTCCACTTCATGGAGAAGCCAAGGCCACCCATTTCGGGTGGCTTAGTCACCATGGGCCAAGTGGTTGACTCTTCTGCCATGGTAACAACGCCCGGAAGTGAGGTATGAACAATACGGTTCATATCTTGAAGGAAGCTGACCGCTTCTAGGTTTTCTCTTCCCCCCATTTCATTGGGTAGCCATTCGCCTGCATCTCGCGCGTAATCGAGATAAAGCATTGAAGCCACAGCATCAACCCGTAGGCCATCGATATGAAACTCTTCAATCCAGTAAAGTGCATTCGCTAATAAAAAATTACGAACTTCATTGAGCCCGTAGTTAAAAATGAGGGTACCCCATTCTTTATGTTCGCCTTTACGACTATCTTCATGTTCGTATAAGGCATTACCGTTAAACCTAGCCAGTGCAAAACTATCTTTAGGGAAGTGAGCGGGAACCCAATCTAAAATCACGCCAATATTGTTTTGATGGCAACGATCAATAAACGCTTTGAATTGATCGGGTGACCCGTAACGAGCACTCGGCGCATAAAAACCAGTGACCTGATAACCCCATGATTGATCGAGAGGATGCTCAGTAATCGGCATTAATTCGATATGGGTATAACCAAGATTCTTAATATAAGGAATTAAGCGGTCACCTAGGTTTTGCCAGTTGTAGAAAAGTTCTTCACCTGGCCGCTGCCAAGAACCAGCATGCAGCTCATAAATACTAATCGGTTGATGTTGCCAGTCAAATTCTGCTCTAGCATCAAGCCACTTAGCGTCTTCCCATTCATAGCTTTCATCACTAACAATCTGAGAGGCAGTTTCTGGGCGCATCGCCATCTGCCGTGCATAAGGGTCAGTTTTTAGCAGTAATTGTTGGTCTTGGGTTAATAATTCAAATTTATAATAATCGCCTGCTCTTAAGCCTGGGATAAATAACTCCCACACACCTGAGCCACCCGAAGCTCGCATAGGGTGTCTAAAGCCGTTCCAACCATTAAAGTCACCAACGACGCTGACGCGTTTGAGGTTTGGAGCCCATAGGACGAACAAACAGCCCTCGATGCCATCAACTGTCTTTTGGTGTGCCCCCATAAGCTTGTAAGCGTGATGATGCCTTCCTTCATTGAATAAATGAAGGTCTAGCTCGCCAACTTGAGGCAAAAAGGAGTAGGGTGATTTAACTTCAAGCCACTCTTTGCTGCCTTTCTCTTGCCATTTTAGTGAGTAATGATGGCCAATGTCGAAGGAGTCACTCAGGGTGATCTCAAAAAAGTCGGTACCCTCAACGCGAGGCATTTCTGTTTTACCGTCAAACATTACTTGTTCCGCGTGTGGTAAAAACTCTCGAACAAATGCCGTTCCATCCTTTGCTGTTTGATAACCCAATACTAAAAACGGGTCATAAAAAGCCCCTTGTTGTAGTGCTGTCATTGCTGGGTTCAAATCGATTTTTCTCCCTGTCGTTGATTGGCGGTGATCATTGCTGAGATATCAGCACCCAAGTTGTCTGGTAGTTCCGTCCATTCAAAGCGCCACTCCCAGTTACCATCCGCTATACCGGGTGTATTCATGCGGCTATGAGTGTCAAGCTTGAGAAAGTCTTGTAGCGGTATGATTGCAAGCGATGCTTCCGTTTTTAAAGCCTCATTTATGAGTGCCGTGTTGATATCGACGGCTGTATCTTGCTGAAGTCTTTCGTAAACAAATTGTTGCTCGTGCGCTTCGAGCGAGTTGTACCAGCCCAAGGTTGTATCATTGTCATGCGTGCCAGTATAAACAATTCGGTTTTCTCGAATATTTTCTGGTTTATGCGGGTTATCTTCAAAACCGTCAAAAGAGAACTGTAAAACAGACATGCCTGGAAGTGCGAACTGCTCACGCAGTTGCGTCACTTCAGGAGTAATAACTCCTAGATCTTCCGCAACAATGGCTGCGTCGCCAATTTGCGCTTTTATTGCTGTTAGCAACTCCGCACCGGGAACCTCTTGCCAGTAACCGTCCACCGCAGTGGGGCAGTTCACATCAATCATCCAGACTGCCTGTAGGCCACGGAAATGATCAATCCTAACAATGTCATAGAGATGAAAGTGGTGCTTCATGCGCTGCAACCACCATTCAAATCCTGTTTGTGCTAAGTGCTCCCAATTATAATGAGGGTTACCCCAGCGTTGACCTGTTTCTGAGAAATAGTCAGGTGGAACACCAGCAACAACGTCAGGTTGTCCTTCATTGTTTAATAAAAAACACTGCCGGTTAGCCCAGACATCAGCACTGTCATGTGCCACAAAAATAGGCATGTCACCAAAAATTGAAATGTTTCGCTGCTTGGCTTGTGCTTTGATGAATTGCCAACGAGTATCCAATTGATACTGTTGCTCGCAGATAGCGTTAATCTCAGCTTGATTTTGCGCTCGCAAGCTATCCATTGCCGCTTGCTCGCGAAACTTAAATTCGGCTGGCCAATCATACCACGCTACATTGTGATGCTGCTGCTTGAGAATGCAGTATTCAGCGTAGTCTGGCAACCAATAAGCCTGTTGGTTTTTCCAGTTCTCGAAGTCTGTTTGATCAATGATAGGCGCCTGATGTGTGTCTAAAAGCGCCGGGTTCATAGCAAAGGCAGAGTAGCAAAGATAAGGGGATAGGTTTTGTTGAGGTACTCCTAGAGGGAGTACTTGCCATACTTTAAGCTTAGCCGAATGCATGAAGTCAAGCCAGTTTATGGCGTCATTATCGATTTTACCCGAAGGCAAAGAAGTTGGGTGCAACAATACGCCGGCTCGGCGTTCCAATAAAGAATTGTTCAATCGAGCGACTCCACTTTACATCCTTATTTAATGATTAGATATGATGGGTAGCAGTCTCGATAGCGCCTTGAAGGTTAATATCAGATTCTGTTACCAAGTATATGGGTGTTTGTTGAACAATTTTACTCATGCGGCCTTTCTTAAGGCAGGCATTTAGAAAATGTTCAGACTGCATCCAGTATTGTAATTCAGTTGCTACTTGTCCGCCTATGTATATTCCACCCATAGGTTGATACAATAATGCTAAATTCCCAACATATGCCCCATATGTGGTCACAAACAGCTTAATTGCTTGTTCTGCTGCTTGATCAGTTTCTGCCGCTTTTACGATTTGTGTGACAGTAGGGTTTACTTCAGTTTGCCCCGTAAAAGTTGAGTCACCTTGTTTTACTTTTTGCTGGCAGTAACGGTACAGCTCCTGAAGGCCTTCGTTAGACAGGATACGCTCATAAGATACATGGTTAAAGCGTTTCATCAAATATTCCAGTAAGTCGATTTGCTCCTTATCAATAGGTGCAAAGTTGACCATGCCTCCCTCACTATTATTTTTATTAAAGGCATTTTGGCTGTGATCCATCCATGCTAAACCCAAGCCATGTCCCGCACCTGTCACCACACGGATGCCGCGTTCATGGTTAGCTCCTTCATTTAATAGCACCATGCCTTTTTCAGAAGCCGCATCAATCCCGCGGGCAGCTGAATCAAAGTCACTAATTAATGAAACATCTTGAATATAAAACTGCTCGCCAAGTTGTTTAGCATCAAATACCCAATCCAGTCGGCTTAATGTTGAAACATTGCTTTCAACAGGGGCCGCAATTGAAAGGCAGAATCTTTCGATAAGTGCCGATTTTGCATCTGCATCACTTAAGAATTGCGTGACGAGTTGGTAAGGACCTGAAAATGAAGCAGGCTCATATTTTTTGCTAAAGAGGGGCTCTCTGTGTCCGTTGATAGAAATTTTAAGCAAAACTAGTTCTGCACGGTCAGCGCTGACATCAGCTGCTAGGATTTTCATATTATTATTACTCTTAGCTTTTTTTATAATTTAGAGTTTTATTATTGGTACTACAGTTTCTTAATGCTTTAGGAGTTGACGGGCTTGAGCCACCCGTCAAAGCATAGTTTTGTAACGTTACGTATTTCCAAGCCAGGCAGTATGATCACAATAAACAGCTGCTTTCTTCTTCGAAGTGATGCTATTTACAGGCATTGAAACGCCGCTAATCCAATCGATAACACGCTCGTGTTTCGACTGACCTGTGATGAAAATCAATAAAAAATCATTGTTGCTTAGGCAGGCTGAACTTAAGCTGACTCGTTCAGCTGGGGCCTTTGGGGCATTTGAAACCGCATGAACGGTCTCTTCAAGATTATGCACGTGGCCCGGGAATAAACTTGCAGTATGACCATCTTCACCCATACCTAAAAGCACCATGTCAAAACGCTCGACATTGCTTAGCAACTCACTGTAAGCATTTGCAGCTTCCTGTGCGCCTAGTTCGGATTGCATAAAGTGAACTTGTGACTGAGGGATAGAAACTTTGTTTAAAAAGCAGTCTTGTGCCATTACGCTATTACGTTCGGGGTCCGTCGCAGGTAAACAACGCTCATCACCTAAGTAGATATGCCAATTTTCCCAAGTGCTGCTCGACTCTGCGAGTTGTTGGTAGACATGTTTTGGCGTTGTACCACCTGCAAGCACAATATGAAACGCACCTTTGGCAGAAATGGCAGCTTCGGCAGTATTTAATATGTCTTGTGTGGCTTGCTCAGCTAGCTCTGTAGCATTAGGAAATAACTGCCATGCTGGTGTGATGGTATCTTGCACTTCTGCGTTAGGTAAGGTCATGAATCAACTTCTGATAATTAGTGAAGTGTTAATTTTCTCATTTGTACAAAACGATAGCTAGTTTGCCTATTGTTAATCTGGAGAAATATTACCTCTAACTAGCCTAACCATGATTGTATCGTTTCTTTCTGAGTTGGCAAAAATTCTGTCATCTGAGAAAACAGTGGCAACAATGCCATTGCTGTTCACCGTGCTTGTCCAGTATAGGAAGGGTTGATGAAAAGGAAAAAACCGAGTATCGATTAATGGTTTGATATTACGTAGCTTACGGTCAGGATCAACTAGGGTTAGCAGCTCGTTAGCAGTTGGTAGCCGCCAATCGCTAAAACCACAGTAGTTACTTTGATTCACACGCTCAGCATAGCTACTCGTGTTACAAAATGAAGTGGAATCATCGGGATTAAATCCGAAGCATGTGCT